>JARFQZ010000283.1 GCA_029287515.1 Lysobacterales bacterium | reverse complement strand
ACCGGGTAGCGCACGCGCAAGTCATTTACCGACAGCAGGGAACTCATGGCGAAGTTTCCTGCAAGTGATCGAGCAGGTGGCAGGCCGCCCGGTGACCGTCGCCATGCAAAACCGGTCGCTCAACGCCACAACGAGCCACTGCAAATGAACATCTCTCCCTGAAAATACAGCCATCCGGCAGGTTCACCAGGTTGGGCAGGCTGCCTTCTATTACCGGCAGTTCACGGGTGGGCTCTTTGATCCTGGCCGGGTCGCATTCCAGCAGCATTCGCGTATACGGATGCTTCGGCTCCTTGAAAACTTCCCGCAAGCAGCCGCTCTCGACCACTTCACCGGCATACATGACCAACACCTCGTCACACAATTCGGCGATCACGCCCAGGTGGTGGGAAATGAACAGGATGGAACAGCCGAACTCCCGCTGCAGGTCTTTCAGGCGGTGGATGATCTGTACTTCCAGCGTGGCGTCCAGCGCGGTGGTCGGTTCGTCGGCGATCAGCAGCGACGGTTCGGCCATCAGCGCCATGGCTATGGCCACCCGCTGGCGCATGCCGCCGGAAAGGTGGTGCGGGTACCGCTTTAACTGGGTTTTCGGGTCGGGTATGCCAACGCGCTCCAGCATCATCACCGAGCGGGCGTTCTTTTCCGAACGATTCGCCGAACTGCGGTGCTGTACATCGGACATCTGGCGGCCAATGGTCAGCGTCGGGTTCAGGCTGGTCATCGGGTCCTGGAACACCATGGAAATTTCATCACCACGCAGCGCTCTCATCTGCTCGTTAGACAGGCCCAGGAGGTCGCTGCCCTTGAAGTTCACGACGCCCTGCACGATTTGTGCGTTTGGAGCCAGCAACCGGATGATCGCGGATATCAGCGTCGATTTACCGCAACCGCTTTCCCCGACAATGCCGATGATTTTCCCCTCCGCCACTTCCAGGTCAACATCCCGCAGAGCCTTCAACGGTCCCGCCTCGGTGGCGTACGAGACCGACAGTCCCTGGATGTCCAGCACCGCCGCGCTCACTTGTCTTTTCCCCGCAGCTTGGGATCGAAGATATCCCGCAGCGATTCGCCAAAGAAGGTGAACCCAAGGGTGACCGCGATCAGCGGAATGCCGCCCGCGATGATCGGCCAGGGCGAGTTTCGAAGATAGGAATAGCCGTCGTTGAGAATACTGCCCCAACTGGGGGTCGGCGGGCTGACACCCAGGCCCAGGAAGCTCAGCCCGGCCTCCATGCCGACCACGGCCGGCACGTCCATCGAGGCGAGGATGAACAAAGGTGCCGCGATGTTGGGCAGTACGTGATCGCGCAGAATCCGGCCGGTGGATGCGCCCATGGCGCGTTCCGCCAGGATGAAGTCACGCTGCCGCAGCGCCCGGGTCTGGGTGCGCACGACCCGTGCATAAACGGGTATCGAAGTGATGATGATGACCCCGATCACCGTGTTCAGCGAGGGCCCGGTCAACGCCACGATGGCCAGCGCGAACATGATGGTGGGAAAGGACCGCACCGTGTCGAACCCGATCACCAGCACGCGGTCCAGCCAGCGCGGCCCGAGACCGGCCAGCATGCCGAGCACCAGCCCGATGGCCATGGCGACCGAGATGGCGACCAGCGAAACCTTCAGCGCGACCTGCCCGCCATAAAGCACGCGTGACAGGATGTCCCGGCCCAGTTGATCCGTGCCCAGCCAATGCTCGGCGCTTGGGCCGGCCAGGCGATTGTGCACATTGACATCCAGCGGGTCGTAAGGCGCCAGCCAGGGCGCAAGCACCGTCAACAGCAGGATGATACTGACCAGAACAAAACCTGCCATGCCCAGTGGGTCTTTCCTCAAACCGGCAAAGGTGTGGGCCATGAGTCCGCGTGGCTTGCTCAATTCCCACCCCCCTGCCGTTCACGCAGGCGCGGGTCCAGCATCGCATTGATGATGTCCGAGACCAGCGTGCTGAGCACGAAAAAGCCGGTGGTGACCAGCACTGAGCCCATCACGATGGGGTAATTGCGGGTCTGCACGGCCTCGAACAGCAGCTTGCCGATGCCGGGCCGTGAAAACACGATTTCGGCGAACAGCGCTCCTGACAGCATGGTGCCGATGCCCATACCCAGGATGGTCACGGTGGGCAGCATGGCAATGCGCAGCGCGTAGTGCACGATCACGGTCCGTTCCGGGAGGCCGAATGCACGCGCCGTGCGGATATGGTTCTCCTCCATCACCTCCAGCATGGATGCCCGCACCATGCGGGCGATGTAACCCACCCAGCCCAGGCCCAGGGCAATGGCCGGCAGCACCAGGTGCCAGGCCTGGTCCGCCAGGTTACCGGCCTCGCCGGCGCCCATCGCCGGGAACCAGCGCCACTTCACGGCCAGCCACAGCAACAGGTACAAGGCCACCACGAAGGACGGAATGGCAATGAACGCCACCGACATCACGGCGGTCAGCCGGTCGAGCAGGGAATTGCGGCGAATCGCCGAGAAGCAGCCCAGCGGAATGCCGAACAGGCTGGCCCCTCCGATAGCCGCCAGCACCAGCACCAGCGTGTAGGGCAGTTGCTCCCAGACAATCACGGTCACCTGGCGATCGGTAAACGGGTCCACCCCCAGGTCCCCACGCGCCAACCCGGCATAAAACCGGCCCAGCTGCACCGGAAGGGGCTGGTCGAGCCCCAAACGCCGGGAGAATTCAGCCTTCATCTCCGGCGTCGCCTTGGGCCCCAGCATGACCGTGGCCGGGTCGCCCGGCACCATGTGGATCATGCCGAACATCAGGCTGACCGCCAGGAACAGGATCAACAGGGAAAGGAGACCGCGCCGGATGATGAATCTGAGCATCGGCGTCAGCTGCGCGAATCTGCGCGGCGCATTTCACGCAACATCGTGTAGCCGTCGGCGCGGAACGCCGGCTTGATGGTGTTGCGATAGATTTGCGGCGTGACGCTGTTGGTGATGAAGCGGTAGCAGCCGGACTGCTCCATCAGGTCCTGCATGCGGTGATACATGCGCTGGCGTTCCGCCGTATCGATGGTGGCCAGGGCCTGGTCGCTTAGCCGGTCGAATTCCTCGTTGCTGAACCGCTCCCAGTTCCACAGCCCCAGCTGGGCCGAAGTGAACCAGGTCAGGGAGTAGTAAGGGTCCGCCAGGCCGGTAAAGCTCTGCATGAACAGCTGCACGTCACGCCACTGGTCACCCAGGTCTTCCCGACCGATGGTCAGGAAAGTACTGCTGTCCTGGGGGCGGATGTCCACCTCGATACCCACTTTTCGCAAAGACCATTGCATCACCTGCACCGCGGTCAATTCAAGTGAATCACTGTTGACATCCATCCGCAGGCGCAGGGGCAGTTCAACCCCTGCTTCTGCAAGCAATTGCCTGGCTTTTTCCGGGTTTCCCCTGGGTGGAATCAGCGCGCTGGAGCGGTGCCCGATCATGCCCTCCGGAATGGGGCCGTTGGAGACCTTCGCCAACCCGAACCAGGCGGCCTCCACCACTGCCTCGACATCGACCGCGTACTGAATCGCCTGCCGGACACGGATATCGGAGAGCGCCGGGTTCTCCTGGTTCATGCCCAACCAATAATTGCGGCCGGAAGGCAGCACGCGAATCGAACTGTTTTCCGGCATGTCCTGCTTGAATGGCTCAACCGTCTCCACGGAAATCCAGGCGGAATCGAGCGCGCCCGCCTCGAAGGCCATTTCCGCAGTCTTGGGGTCCGGCATCGCATACACGTGGATTTCTTCAAAGTCGGGTTTACGGCCGGTCCATTGCGGGTTCCTCACCAGCACGGTTTTGCGTTGCGACTGCCAGCTTGAGAACAGGTAGGGGCCGGAACTGCAGGGTGGTTCGGTGGTGAACCGACCACCAACAGAGGTGACCGCTTTACGCGACAGGATTTCACCGCTGGGACCGGCCACGGCCACCGGGATGAACGC
>JARFQZ010000249.1 GCA_029287515.1 Lysobacterales bacterium | reverse complement strand
CGATGCTTGCCGCCGGTCCAGCCGCCTTTGGCCAGTACCCGGTCGCCCATGGCGGCGGGGGAATCTTCGAGGTCGGTGGCCATGGAGTCGTTCCAGCGGTTGAGGAATCCGTAGAGGCAGACGGCGCCCAGGATTTGCACGATTTGCTCCTCGGTCCAGTGATCCTTCATTTGCTGGGCGAGTGCCTCATCGACGGCATTGGGCACAGAGCCCGCGGCCAGGGCGTAGTCCAGCGCCACGCGTTCCGCTTCCGAGTAGAGTGGGCTTTGCTGGTATTCCCAGATTGCGTCGAGCTTTTCCTGGCTGACGCCATGGATTTTAGCGGCGACCAGGGAGTGGGCCTCGCAATATTGACATCCTGCAGCGCGGCTTGAGAAGTGGGCGATCAGGCGCATGAAACCCAGGTCGACGGCGCCGTTCGGATCCATCACGGCCTTGGTCAGTTCACCGAATCCCTTCACCATGCCGGGCATTCGCTGCATGGTCAGCAGGCTGTTGGGCACGAATCCCAGGATACGTTCAAAAATGGCGAAATCTTCCTGTAGCTCAGGGGTAGTTTCCGCAGGCAGCGGTTCGAGATGGGCCATTGTTGTTTCCCGTCAGTCTGGCGTTCAGGCGGCGGCTGCTTCTTCCGAAGCGACCTTCATCGGGCCGTTGAGGATGGCATGGCGCGTGATGTCGATAATCAGCTGGACCTCTTCGCTCGTCATATCGAAATTGGGCGTGAACCGGAGAGAATTCTCTCCCCCGTGGATCACGTTCAGCCCGTGAAACCGCATGAATTCCTCGATCGAGTCTTCGCCATACGCCTTGAAACGGCGGCCGTCCAGTTCACAGCTGAACAACAGGCCGGTTCCCTGCACGCCGGTTATCCGCCCTTCGAGTTCCTCCTGCAGGGCCGTCAGGCCCTCTAACAGTTCTGCGCCGCGGTCACGAATGTTTTGCCTGATTTCCGGCGTGATGCCTTCCAGCACCGCGCGCGCCACATCCAGGGCCTTGGGGTTGGATGTCATGGTGTTGCCGTAAACGCCTTTGCGGTATAGCGCGGCCGCGCGTTTGTTCATGGCCAGTACCGACAGCGGATACTGCCCGGCGTTGAGCGCCTTGGAGTAGGTTTCCATGTCCGGTGCTTCCTGGTCTTCGAAACCGGGATAGTCGACGATGGACAACACACCCCGGGCGCGCAGGCCTGCCTGGATGGAATCCACCAGCATCAGGGCCCCGTGCTCTTTGGTCAGGCGCCTGGCCTCGGCATAGAACTCCGGTGTGATCGCCAGGCCGGGGTTACCTTCGCCCATCACCGGCTCGAAGAAAAACGCTTCGAAAAAGATCTTGTTGGATTCCGCCCACTCGAACACCTGTCTCAGCTGCTCGATGTCGTTGGGCTCCACCGTGATCAGCTTGTCATCGTCGCGGAAGCTGGCCATGTATTTTGAGTAGGTCTTGCGCGTGGAATCCGAAAACTGGGCCGGTCGCTGGGTGCGCCCGTGAAAGCTGCCCTTCAGGCTGAGAATACGGGTTTCCTGGTGCGCGTAACGGCCGCCAGGGTCCGTCATCTGCTTGGCGTTGATGTCGGACAGCCGGGCGCCGACGGCGACGGATTCGGATCCGCTGTTAACGCACAGGAAGCGCTCGAAGGGGCATTCGCCGCGAGTATGGCCAATTTCCTTGCGCAGCAAGTCCACCAGGTATTTCTGGCTGAGGTTGGGCGACATGATGTTGGCCATCACGTGGCGTTGGTTCATGTTTTCCAGCACTTTTTCCGGGTTATGCCCGAAGCCCAGCATGCCGTAGCCGCCGGTGTCGTAGAGCACCGCGCCCTTCAGTGAAACGATCCAGGGGCCATTGCCGGCGAGCGTGACATAGGGATTGACGGCATCGTGCGCGTAAAAATTCACATAGCCTTCCTGGATGGTTGCGATCTGGCTGACTTCATCCATCGCCAGCAATTCGGGTTCATCCTCGAGCAACTGCAGGAACAGGGCATGCGCTTCCCTGATGGCCACCTCGAGCCGTTCGTCACGCTCGGAAAACTGCTTGATGACGTCGTCTGAGAGGCCTTTGGTCCGGGCTGCTCCGCCGTGACCACGCATTTCACCCAAGAGTTCGAGAATGGACATTGTGACTCCTTAGTATTCAGTAAATCAGGCTCGCCAATGACCCCTTTGGCAACCCTCAAAATCGTGGCGTCAGAATATCACAGGACAGAATAGATTTAGAACCCCACTCCTTTTATTTTCAAGTGATCCAGGGCCCAAATTACGTGCTCTTTGACAAGGTCCGAGGAGTGGTCAAGCCTTTGTTCCAGGGCGTCGATTACCGCCTTCGGATTCTGCGCTTCGTCGAGGTCGACATTTCCCAGTGCAACGGCGATATTTCTGAGCCATCCTGTGTACCCGGCGCGGCGAATTGCGCTGCCCTCGGTGCGTTCCAGGAACTCTTCCTCCGTCCAGCTGAACAGCTCCACCAGGGTTACATCGTCGATTCCATTCCGCGGCCGAAAATCCGCTTCCTCGCTGTTCTTAGCGAAGCGGTTCCACGGGCAGACCAGCTGGCAGTCGTCGCAACCGAATATCCGGTTGCCCACCAGCGGGCGCAGATCTTCCGGCATGGCCTCCTTCGACTCGATGGTGAGGTAGGAAATACACTTCCTCGCATCAACCTGGTAAGGGCCGATGATGGCGCCGGTGGGGCAGGCCTTGATGCAGCGGACACAGTCCCCGCAATGGTTTTCCGCAGGCCGGTCGAGTGGCAGGGGCAGGTCGGTGTAGATCTCGCCCAGGAAAAACCAGCTGCCGGCGCCCAGGTTCAGCAGGTTGGTGTGCTTGCCGATCCATCCCAGGCCGGCCTTTTCCGCCAGTGCTTTTTCCAGCACGGGGGCGGAGTCAACGAATACCCGGTAACCGTAGGGCCCCGTCTCATCTTCAATCCGCCTGGCCAGTTTCTGCAGCCGGTTTCGCAGCACCTTGTGGTAGTCCCTGCCAAGAGCGTAGCGGGATACCAGCGCTTTTTCCGGGCTTTCCATCAGTTCTTTTGCCGGCGTTGCTTCTGCCGTCATGTAATCCATTCGCACTGAAATGACCCGCACCGTACCCGGGACCAGTTCATCCGGCCTGCTGCGTTTCGTCCCGTGCCGCTCCATGTAATCCATGGTCCCGTGATAGCCCTTTTTGAGCCACTTCTGCAGGAGCTTTTCATGGCTCTTGAGTTGCGTGTCCGTGATGCCGACTTGCTGGAAACCGAGATCGCGTCCCCAGGACTTGATCCGGGAGGCCAGTTCCGTTGTATCAGAGTGTGTACCGGGTTTGTTCATGACCGCTATAATTAAACGATGGCTGATCAGACCATTAGATTGTACACCGCCGAACAAGTTCGCGGGCTGGATAAATGCGCCATCGAGGGGCACGGAATACCCGGAATGACCCTGATGGAAAAGGCCGGTCAAAGCACCTTCGCTGCCGCCAGGGCCGCTTACCCGTCTACGCGGAAATACCTGGTGCTGTGTGGGGGTGGAAACAATGGCGGTGACGGTTACATCGTCGCCAGGCTGGCGCTGGAGGCCGGTCTGCAGGTCACGGTGTGTGCGCTGAAAGAGCCGGCTCAACTCACCGGTGATGCGTTGACGGCAGCTGATCGCTGGCAGAAGGCGGGCGGTGTCGAGCGGGCCTGGCCCCTGGATGAATCGTTCGAATTCGACCTGGTGTTCGACGCCATGCTGGGTACCGGTCTCGATCGTGAGCCGGCCGGGGATTATGGCGACGCGGTAGAGTTCATCAACCGCAGCGGGAAGCCCGTTATTGCCGTTGACATTCCCTCCGGTCTCAATGCCGACACCGGTGTGGCGATGGGGCGCGCCGTGCGGGCCAACCGTACCGTCACGTTCATTGGCGAAAAGCGGGGCATGTACACCGCAGATGGGCCGGATCATGTTGGCGTTGTCAGTTTTGCAGATCTTGACACACCTTTGTCTGTCAGGGAGTCACAGCCAGACCATGGAGTTTTAATTCAGGAAAATTTAATCGGTCATTTACTGCCCCCTCGAAGACGCAATTCGCATAAAGGCAGCTTTGGCTGGGTGCTGGCTGTCGGCGGCAACGAGGGTATGAGCGGCGCAGTCAGGCTGGCCGGCGAGGCGGCGCTGCGCAGTGGGGCCGGGAAAGTGACGGTGGCCACCCGTTCCAGTCATGCCGCCCTGGTCAATATGAGTTGTCCGGAACTGATGGTCAGAGCCGTGGAAACCCCGGCGCTGCTCAATGGCCTGCTGGATGAAATCAGTGTCATCGTCACGGGAACAGGCCTGGGTCAAACGGACTGGTCCGGACGTATGCTGAGCGCCTGCCTGGATTCTTCCAGACCGTTGATTATCGATGCAGATGGACTCAACCTGCTGGCCAGCGAGTTTTCCGGTGTGAAACTGCCGCCAGCCGTCCTGACGCCTCACCCGGCGGAAGCGGGTCGCTTGCTGGGCTGCAGCGCCCGTGACATTCAATCGGACAGGGTTGGGGCCACGCAGGAACTGGCGAAACAGTGCCAGGCCATCGCGGTGCTCAAGGGGTGCGGAACCGTCATTGCGGATCCCTCAGGCAAATATGCAATCTGCCCGTTCGGAAATCCCGGCATGGCCACGGCCGGGAGCGGTGACGTGCTGGCAGGGATTATCGGCGCGATGGTCTCACAGGGCCTCGCTCTCTGGGATGCAGCGCTCTGCGGTGTGCTGGCGCACGCGCTCGCGGGGGACCGGGCTGCGGCCGGGGCCGGGGAAAGGGGCATGGTCGCGACTGACATCACCGGCCAGTTGCCGTTCGTGTTGAACCCCGAATCATGACGGGTATTGCCTGGTTACGGGACGTTCATGATGAGCAGGCCGTGGCGGACCTCGCATCGGAATTTGCCTCGCAGGTATCAGCGCCCCTGGTCATCTATCTGCAGGGAGACCTGGGCGCGGGAAAAACAACCTTTGCCAGGGCCTACATTCATGCATTGGGCTTCAGCGGCTATGTCAAGAGTCCCAGCTACGGCTTGCTGGAAACCTACCGGGCAGGCGGCCAGGACATCCTGCACCTGGACCTGTACCGGATAGAAGATCCGGAGGAACTGGAATACCTGGCGTTGCGTGACTTGTACGGGGCCAACACGGTTTTGATGGTCGAATGGCCTGATCGTGGCAAAAACCATCTTCCCAAGCCTGATCTGGTGCTGGAGTTCGGCGAAAAAGACGAAACGCGATTCGTTATTTGTCGGCCGTTTTCCGAGCAGGGTGAACAAGTTGCAGAAAATACCTCAGGCAATACCTGACAAGCTGTTTCTAGAATGGGTATCTATCTCACGGTTTTTTAACGAAAACTCTTGCAATTTCGCGATTACCAATTCATTATTGTCACATCGACAACGGAGGTTGATCTTTTCGATGGCGTTTCGCTTAACACTGGCATGGATTCTCGCCCTGGTTGCCTTCCCCGTATTCGCAGCGGATGTCGACGGCTTCCGCGTCTGGACCGACCCTGAAAAAACCCGCGCTGTCCTCGACCTGGACTCACGAACCGATTACCAGCTTTTTACCCTGGACAATCCGCCACGGGTCGTGATCGACCTCAAGAAATCAAGCCTGGACGCCAGGCTGCACTTCAAAGAAGAACACGGTGGCGTCATTGATGGTGTCCGTCACGGCAATCCTGACAGCGATACGCTCAGGGTGGTGCTGGACCTGGAAACCAGGAGTGATGTGCGCAGTTTCCTGCTGGACCCGACCGGAAATTACGGTTACCGGCTGGTCGTAGACCTTTTTTCGAGAGACCGGTCCGCCAGCAAACCTGCAAAAACCCAGGTGGCCATGCTGCAATCGACTGACCGGGACGTAGTAATTGCCATCGATGCCGGCCATGGCGGCGAAGACCCGGGGGCGACCGGCAAACACCGGACACGCGAAAAAGACGTGGTCCTGGCGATAGCGCGGGAACTGAAGAAATCCATCGATGCGCGGCCGGGCATGAAAGGTGTGCTGATAAGGACCGGTGACTATTACATACCGTTGCGTGACCGCTTCGAAAAGGCGCGCAAGCATCGCGCTGACCTGTTTGTTTCCATTCACGCGGATGCGTTCAAGAATCGCAAAGTCTCCGGCAGCTCGGTATTCGTTCTGTCCAGCAAAGGCGCCAGTAGTGAATTTGCACGCCGCCTGGCTGCCAGCGAGAACAGCTCTGACCTGGTTGGCGGCGTGACCCTGAAAGGCAAGGACGACATGCTGGCCTCCGTCCTGCTCGATTTGTCGCAGAGCGCAACGATGGAAGCCAGCAACGCTGTTGCGGACAGCGTATTCGGAGCGATGCGGTCGGTGGGTAAAACCCACAAGAACCACGTCGAGCACGCTAATTTCATGGTGCTGAAATCACCGGACGTGCCCTCCATCCTCGTGGAAACCGCGTTCATCAGTAATCCGAGTGAAGAAAAGCGCCTGAAGGATCCCGCCTGGCAACGCAGGACAGCAAAGGTAATCACCGACGGCATCCAGGACTATTTTTATATGAGTCCGCCACCGGGCACCTACCTGGCTTCAAACCGTCGCCCCGTCCGCTACAAAGTCACTCGCGGCGACACGCTGGGTGAAATTGCCAGCCGCTACCGGGTGAGTCTCTACAGTCTGCGCCGGGTCAATAATCTCAAGTCCGACACGATTCGGGTCGGAGCCGAGCTGGTTATTCCTACCACCTGATTTAAACCGTTTTTAAGAGGTTTTATTCAGCTAACAGCTGCGGATATTTCTTTTACAGATGCTCCCCCGTCTGGATGCAGAATCGTTCGGTGACGCATGTTTCTCCGAGTGCTCCGGTGTGATTTGTTCAAATTCGAAGTGTGCTCTTATCCACTGCTTCAAAGCGAATCTCTGATGGACGGAACCGGACATGTTCGCCCAGTGGCGGCCCCTTTAGACTTTTAAACTATAGTTAGAAAATGAAGGTTATTGAAACAGCGGTTGCAGTCGCATGTTTGCTCGGATGCGGCAACTCCTCGCTGCTCGCCAGTGACACTCTCACGGTCAGGCATATCCGTTCTTTCGGTGAGCAAGGACAGAATGTAGGCCAATTCAAATTTCCGCTGGGAATGATCGTAGACAGCCGGGACCGGCTGATCATTGCCGATGCCCAGAACAACCGCATCCAGATATGCGACGAGTTCGGTAATTGCCAGGCGTTCGGCCGCCGAGGCAGGGGCCCCGGCAATTTCAGAAATCCGCACGGGGTGGCGGTCGATGCACAGGACCGGATTTACACGGTGGAGACTCATACCAACCGCGTTCAGATCTTCAGTTCCAATGGCGATCTGCTGGGTGGATTCGGAGAGTGGGGGAGTTGCCTTGGCTGCTTTAACCTTCCGGGGGATGTCACCATCGACAACCGCGGACGAATACTGGTGGCGGACGAGCGGAATTACCGCGTCCAGACCTGCACGCAGGAGGGTGTGTGTACTGCATTCGGATCCAAGGGAACCCTCCCCGGCGCCTTCAACTGGCCTCGCGCGATCGTCGTCGACACGGCAGACCGTATTTTTGTCGCTGATCGGTTCAATGGCAGGGTACAGATCTGCAATGATCAGGGCATTTGCAGCGTTATGGGCAGCGAGGGCTCGGAAGTGGGCCAGTTCGATGGGCCGGTTGAGCTGGATCTCAATCTGGAGGGCAGTCTGGTTGTCGCCGACCGCGAAAATCACCGGGTGCAGGTATGCGGTTTACAGGGTGACTGCCGGGCTTTTGGTAGCTTCGGTACCGGCCCGGGCCAGTTCAACCATCCGCTTGGCGTCGCTGTTGACAGCAAGGGCAGGATATTCGTCGCCGACAGCGACAATCACCGCATCCAACTGTTTGAAGTCGTCGAACCTGCCGGAATCAATCCCGGCCACGCCGGCGCCTGGTTCAATCCTGAAACCCCGGGTCAGGGCCAGCTGATCGATGTGGAAGCCGAGGGCAAATTCCTGTTTATGTCCTGGTTCACTTTCACCGAAGCTGCCGCTGAAAATCCAAACGAGCAGCACTGGTTTACCGCGCAAGGTACCTACTCGGACAACACGGCCGACCTGGTCGTCTATGAAAGCCTGGGCGGCCGATTTGATGACCCGCAGGCAATAAGCACCGAGCCAGTAGGCACGGCAACCCTGAGCTTCAGTGATTGCGGCAACGGCAGGTTGGCCTATGTCATCGACAGTTGGGGCTTGCAGGGATCATTCCCCCTGCTGCGGGCGATACCGGGTACCGAAAATGTGTGCGAGAAGCTGAACGGAAATTTCACAGGATCCCTGCAGCCGAATGACGGCCGGGATGGTGCATGGTATGACGAGAACACGCCTGGACAAGGTTTTCTGATCGATGCTCACGCCAATCCCGAAGGCGAAGATTTCATCTTCGTGGCCTGGTTCACCTATGGCGGGGACAGTGACTCCGGCCAGCGTTGGCTGACTGCACAGGGTCCCTTGGTCGATTCGGCCGCGGATATCGTGGTGTACGAGACACTGGGCGGTCGTTTCGATGACCCGCAAACGAGTGAGACCCGGGCGGTCGGCATGATGACAATCGATTTCATGGATTGCAGCAACGCGTTGCTGAGCTACTCGATCAGCGATGAGGAACTGGCGGGCATGATCAATATCAAACGCGCCATTCCAGGTACCGAGGTTCTTTGTCAGCAAATCACGGGCTCAGAATAGGGCACCCGTACCGATCCGTTCGGCATCTTCGTCGAAAAAACCGACCTTCTGCAAAAATGCCTCCCTTCGCGGGCCCAGGTGCGGCGATTCAATAAATTTGAATCCCCGAATATCGATCAGCCAGTCATCCCTGTTTTCATTCGCTCGGTCATACGCCTCAAACCCACGAACACAGGGTTTCCTGTTGACAACCGTTGGGGTTAATCATTATGGGTGTACCGAATCAAACCCACATTGCACGAGCGTTACAGGTCTAATGGGCGCGGTTCAGCTCGAATCTCATACGGCAGTCTGCGGAAACAAGGCCTTTGCCCCGTGGACAAACAGCGCACGCAGCTTGTCCCAGAAATCTCCGCCCAGAATGAACAGGCTGCTCAGCAACAGCACGTCACCGACAATGGCGTAGGCAAATTCATTACCGGGGTAACCGGGGACCAGGTGGCTCGCATAAGGTGCAAGCCAACCGAAGATAAAGGGTACGGCAAACATCACCAGGCCAACCGTGTATCGGGTGCGGCCGACCTCGGCCGGTGGTCCGTACTGCTTGAGGAAGCGAAAAACGTGGTTCTTGATATAGGCGTAACCGCTCTTTCCCATGACCGCCACGGCAACGATTCCAATCACTTCCGCACCCGCGAGCAGGGCACCGGAGATGGTCGCGACTCTTCCTGCGGACAGTCCGACAAGGGCAACAAGTGGTACCCCTGCCACGGGAAGAATGATACTGAGAGCAAGCAAGCCAATGCCGAGTTTGAGCCGCCATCCAGCGGCAGGTACATCAGGTTGAGAGGCGTCACTCATTACTCATCTCCTTGATTGTCCAGACGAGACGACCTGCGTCAGGTTAAGCACTTACTCAAGATTATGCCTGAAGGGTATAGGCCGCAATGATACAAACCAGATTGCTTCCGATGGCTTTTGTTCAGGCAAATAAGAGAGAGGCGAGGAGAAAGCGCCGCCTCGAAAGAACGGCGGCGCTTTTGGCGCCGCCGTTCCGGCAGTCCTGGACGGTCATTTCATACCGCCCCGACAGAGGTTGCTCAGGGCGCCGTGTCAGCCACCTCGCCGTCAAGACGCTCCAGGGCGACCGTCTGCATGGAGGAATCCACGTCAAACCGGTCCAGCGTCATTACCTTGGCCCAGGCTTTGGCAAAATCACGCATGAACATCTCCTGGCCGTCGTTGGCTGCGTAGACTTCGGCTATGGCCCGCAGTTCTGCTGCAGATCCAAACACCAGGTCAACCGGCGTGGCGGTCCACTTGAGTTCCATGGTCTCGCGGTCACGTCCCTCGTAGATACCCTCTGATGTTTCTGACCTGGTCCACTTGGTCGACATATCCAGGAGGTTCACGAAGAAGTCGCTGCTCAGTACGCCGGGCCGGCTCGTGAACACGCCGTGTCCGGCCCCGCCGGTGTTGGCGTCCAGAGACCGCATGCCGCCCACCAGGACCGTCATCTCGGGCACCGTCAGGTTAAGCAGGTTTGCTTTGTCGACCAGCATGTTGACAGGCGAACGGAAATTGCCCTCACCGTAATAATTGCGGAACCCGTCGGCTTTCGGTTCGAGCACTGCGAAGGATTCGATGTCGGTTTGCTCCTGCGAGGCATCCATCCTCCCGGGAATGAAGGGGACCGTGAGGTTGTAACCGGCTCCACGTGCGGCCTGCTCAATTCCAGCCGCTCCACCCAGGACGATCAGGTCGGCAAGTGAAACTTGCTTACCACCCTTCCGGGCCTTGTTGAAGTCGGCCTGGATGCGCTCCAGGGTGGACAGAACCTTTTCGAGTTCCCCGGGATTATTGACTTCCCAGTCACGCTGCGGGGCGAGTCTCACCCGGGCGCCGTTCGCGCCGCCGCGCATGTCGGAGCCACGGAAAGAGGCGGCCGAGGCCCAGGCGGTCCGGACCAGTTCGGACACGCTCAATCCGGAATCAAGGACTTCGGCCTTCAGAGCGGCCATATCATTGGCGTCTACGAGTTCGTGCTCCAGTTGCGGAATCGGGTCCTGCCACATCAGGCTCTCGGAGGGCACGTCCGAACCGACGTAACGGGCGCGCGGGCCCATGTCGCGATGGGT
>JARFQZ010000087.1 GCA_029287515.1 Lysobacterales bacterium | reverse complement strand
CCTGCACGGCTCCAAGGGGCTGGAGTTCCCGCACGTCTTCATGGCGGGTGTGGAAGAAGAACTGCTTCCGCATCGCAACAGCCTGGAGGAAAACGGTGAGCAGGAGGAGCGCCGCCTGATGTATGTCGGTCTGACCCGGGCGAGGGAGTCGCTGACGCTGAGTTTCGCGAGGAACCGGCGGCGCTACGGCGAACAGGTTTCCTGTGACCCATCCCGGTTCCTCGATGAATTGCCGCGGGAGCTTGTCCAGTGGAAGGGTGAAAACGAAGAACTTGATCACGAAAAGACAAAAGAAAGGGCAACAACCCATCTCGACAAGCTAAGGGACATGTTCGGCTGAAGGATCAAAAAACTCGAAACCAGGCCGTTATCTGGTTTAATGTTATCGCCTCGACTCGAACACTCAGGGAATGCCAATGAAATTCAGTATCCATTACGTTCTGGTTTTGCTCGTCACTTTTCTGTTCACAGCAACACCTCACCACGTCATTGCAGAGGATCAGAAATCCATTCTGGTGACTGGAGCCAGCACAGGCATCGGCCGGCATCTTGCAGAGTCGCTGGCCTCCGATGGTCATCACGTCTATGCGGGCGCGCGAAAGGACAAGGACCTGGCGGAGCTGGATGCGATCGAGAACATTACCGCAGTGCGTCTCGATGTGACCAGGCAGGACCAGGTCGATGCCGTGGCCGCCCTGATCACCAAAAAGGGAACCGGGCTCTATGGCCTGGTCAACAACGCGGGCGTTGGTGGTGGCGGTGAGGTCCTGGACACCCCGATCGGGGACCAGACTTTCGTTTATGACGTTAACGTGGAAGGGGTTTATCGCACAACGAAGGCCTTTGCGCCGTTTGTCGTGGAATCGAAAGGCCGCATTGTAACGACAGGGTCAATCGCGGGGACACTTGCAGCGTTTCCGGGTTTCAGCGCCTATGCCGGCAGCAAGCACTGGATTGAGGCTTTCACGGACTCCTTCGCCGAGGAAATGAAGCCCGCAGGCGTTACCGTAAGCGTTGTCGAGCCGGGAAATTACAAGTCGAATATCCGCAGAAACAGCGCCTCGCGCAGACTGGAGAAAATGAAAGAATCGGGCGGTGAAGTGACCGACGAGATGAAGCAGAACTACGAGACGACTGCACAACGCGAGCTG
The DNA here is from genome assembly GCA_029287515.1 of Lysobacterales bacterium. Classification (GTDB taxonomy): domain Bacteria; phylum Pseudomonadota; class Gammaproteobacteria; order Xanthomonadales; family SZUA-36; genus JAHEFT01. The sequence goes on along the minus strand of JARFQZ010000087.1, from coordinate 6,526 downwards.
TCTTACAAGGAACCGGATGAGGTCACCGAAGCGTTCAAGCATGCCTTGTTTGATGACAAGCCCCTGAGGCGGTACATGGTCGTCCCGAACGAGGAAGAGCAGGCCTGGACGATCCGCACCAAGGTTAACGAACTGGTGCAGCTGAACCAGTGGGGTCCATACAGCTACACGCGTGAAGAGTTGATCAAGATGCTGGATGAAGCGATGGCGGGCGGTGATTCCGGGGAGTAACCCGGGATTCAGGCTTCATTGGCCTGGGCACACCCAAAGCAAAGCAGTACCGTCGGATCGATTTGCAGCCTTGCCGCTGCAATTTCTTCGCCGCATTCCTGGCAGTAGCCATACTCGCCATGTTCGATCCGCCTGAGCGCGGCTTCGATCTGCATCAGTTTCTGTCTTCTGCGCCTGCCCGTCTCCTTTGACATGGCCTGCGCCTGCATGGCGTCCATTCTGGACAACCGGCCCACCCTGGTCTGGTCCAGTTCGACAGTCTGTTCCGCCTGTTCGCCGGTTTCCTGAGCCCTCAGCAGGGATTCCCTGAGTTCGATCAACGCTTTTTTGTGGTCTTTCTGTGACATGTCCTTTTCCATGGTAACGCGGTTGGCCGTCACATGTTTGTAACCTTTTACGCCCGGCTGCGTTTATGCTGATGAGATGAGCAGAAAGTTCAATCAATGGGTCAGGGAGTACCAGGATCAGGCATGGACGCTGGCCCGTTATCTGCTCAAGGATCCGGCGGAAGCAGAGGATGCCTGCCAGGAGGCTTTTGTGAAGCTGTGGAAAAACCAGGACTCGATAGACCCGGACAAGGTCCGGCCCTGGCTGATGAAAGTCACCCGCAACGGATGCCTGGACCGGTTACGGCGCAGGCACCCGACCGAAGAACTGCAGGAGTGGCACGACCCCCACACCGTTGCCGGGCCCATGCAGGGAATGCACCAGAGCGAACTGGGGTCGTGGCTGAAAAACACGATCAACAGTTTGAAAGAGCCGTACCGTTCGCTGGTCGTGCTCAGGGACGTGCACCAGCACAGCTACGAGGAAGTCGCAGCCGTGCTTGAACTGAACATGCCGCAGGTAAAAACCTACCTGCACAGGGCAAGAAAACAGCTGCGTGAGCAGCTGGCAGAGGTAAGGCCATGAATACAGACGACAAAACACTGGACGCACAAATCGACCACTTGCTGAATCAGCTCGAGGTGGAAAAAGCGCCCGCCAGCTTGACGCGCAAACTGAAACGGATTCCGCGTGAACACCGTGAGAAAAAGCCTTTGCTGCCCTGGCTGTTTCCCGGTCCCCTGCCCAAGTGGGTGATGGCGCCGGCGTTTGCGGTGGTTCCATTGATTGCCCTGACAGTCGTCATGATGCAGCCGAAGCAGCCGTCGGAAGCAGAAGTCGAACAGGCGCGCCAGGACCTGGCGGTGGCCTTTGCCTACCTGGACAAGGTCGGCAACCGCACCGGCAGCCAGATTCATTCCGTGCTTGGCGGCGAACTGCGCCACAACGTCAAGGACAAGCTTTCAGAACATCTTCCCTTTACCGAACAATCCATACAGGAGGAAACCTCATGAAACATTCAATCTTCAGGAAGATCCTGACCTTGTGCGCAACGCTGCTGATCAGCTTGCCCGCAATGGCCCAGGAAGACTCTCTCAAAGACTACCCCGGCTACGTCGACTTCGGTGAGCTGAGCAGTATTTTCGGCGAGCCAACCGTCCAGATCGCTGTCGGTGAATCGCTGTTAGGCCTGGTGGGCTCACTCAGCGCCAGTGAAGACCCGGAAGCCGCGGAGCTGTTCAGCCGGCTCAACGGCGTGCGCGTCAACGTTTTTGAAACCACGGCGATGGCCGACGGCGCGGTTGATTTCGTCAAGGACACGTCCGCCAAGCTCGACGACATGGGTTGGGAACCCGTGGTCACCGTGAACTCGCAGGATGAGCAAGTGCGGATCTTCATGATGATCAATAACGATCGGGTAGAAGGCATCACGGTCATGGCGGTTGAAGAAACCGAGGCGGTTTTCGTCAACGTGATCGGCAGCATCAGCCCTGAGGAACTGGGCAAGGTGATGGATAACTTCGACATCGATATCAACGGCGACCACGGCGGGCATGACGACCATGATGATGAAGACACGACGGGCTAGGGGCATGGTCCGGCTATCACTGATCCGGATCCTGTGTATCGCTGGCCTTAGTCTCATGTTGAGCGCGTGCGGGTTGACGGCGCCGAGGAGCAGCGAGGGCTATGCAGACCTCGAGTCGCTGGGCATGCGGGACACGGACACCGTCATGACCCTGTCGATAGGACCGTCACTTTTGCGCTTCGCCGCCAGCCATGTGGACGACGATCCCGAAGTTCGTGACCTGCTGAAAAGCCTCGATGGCATCCGCATCAGGATTTATGAAATCAATGGCGATGCGTCGCGGGTGGCTGCCCGGATCAACACGATGAGCGGGAATCTGCAGCAGGATGGCTGGGAGCCTGTCATGCTGATCAGGGAAGAAAACGAGGCAACCCACATGCTGGTCCGCGTCGTGGATCAACAAATTTGCGGCATGACGGTGCTGGTATCAGACGGTGACACCGAGGCCGTGGTGATCAACCTGATGGGTGAAATAAAACCACGGCAGTTCGGCAACGTGATGGTGGCGCTCGACGTGGATTCGCCGGGAGTGGATAACGTCAGGGTTGCCGAAGGTGAAGAGAGCTGATCAGGGGTCGTCGCGCACAATGACTGTATCGGCGACCGGGATGACCTCGTCGGCCGGCAGTTCTGACCTCTGCGCATGTTCCAGGATGGCATCTTCGTCCTCGGCCTGGTAAATGCAGACGGTTCCAAGGGTACCGTCTTCCTCATTCAGGACATAGGATCTGATCCACTTGACCTGATCCGGCATTTCTTCTTCTGCGATTTCTCTCGAGACCGCCGCAGCGTTCTCAAGGTCTTCTCCGGTTCTCCAACCGCCCCGGCGCAAAATCACGTAAGTCTGCATTCGGATTCTCCTGTGCGATCAGCCTAAGCATAGAAGAAAAAAAGATTGATTAATACAGGTGCGCGGACCAAACTTTCGGGATGCGATATTTCACACTTGCATTGACGCTGCTGGTCTGCGCGGCATGCATGGCCGAAGGGCCCTACATTGAGCTCAAGGGCAAGCGTTTCACGGTAGAAGTGGCAGAATCCCGGGAAAAGCAGGCGCTGGGCCTGATGTTCCGGGAATCCATGCCCGACGACCATGGAATGGTCTTTATTTTTCCGGCGGAAGGGATGCGTAGTTTCTGGATGAAGAATACGAAGATTCCGCTGGATATATTCTATTTCGATGAAGACCTGAAGCTCGTTAGCGTCTCGGAAAATACCCCGCCATGCCGTTCTTCGCGTTGCCCGGGGTATCCAAGCACCGGACCGGCCAAATACGTGTTGGAACTTAACGCCGGTAAAGCGGCGGAACTGGGGGTTAAGCCCGGTGATGAATTGAAATTGCACCTGGATCAATGAAATTGCAATGCAAGGTGTTTATGGTAGAAGGTCCTGAAACAATCTGATGGAGAGATAAATGGCTGGAAAATTTGTCGTATTCAAAGGTAAGGATGGACAGGAGTATTTCAGGTTGAAAGCCGGAAACGGGGAAACCATCCTTTCCAGCGAGGGTTACAAGTCGAGAAGTTCCTGTGCAAACGGCATCGAATCCGTGCGCAAGAATTCCCGGGATGAAAACCGTTTCGAGGTCAAAACCGCCAAGGACGGACGTGAATATTTCATTCTGAAAGCGGGAAACGGACAGGAAATTGGCCGCAGCCAGATGTACAAGTCCGGCAGTGGCTGCCGGAACGGCATGAAATCCGTAGCACGTAATGCTGCGGACGCGGCGGTCGTCGAAGAGTAACCTCAATAAAAGTTCTGCAGATAAGCGATTGTCACGTATCGGCTGATCCGGATACGGACTATCGCGGCCAGAACGCCGAACGAAACCTGGCGGGTCTGTTGTCGGCCGTGCGAGCCTGGGACCCGGACCTGGTATTACTGACTGGCGATGTGAGCGAGGACGCCAGTGCGTCCTCCTACGCCCGAGTTGCAGTGAGGCTCGGAACCCTGGGCGCGCCTGTTCTGGCGCTTCCCGGCAATCACGATGATCCGGAGGTAATGAAGCAGCATTTTCCGCTGGGGCCGTGGGACGGGCCCGGGGTGTTCGAGCTGGACCCATGGCTGATCATGGGTCTGGATTCAACCGGCCCTGGAAAAATCTCGGGTGTTTTCAGCCAGCACGACCTCGAAAGATTTGACGCCAGCATGCGTGGCAGTAACTCGGAGCATATACTGGTGGCGCTGCATCACCAGCCGGTGCCGGTGAATTCACCCTGGATAGACCGGTACGCGCTCGAAGAACCGGAACGGTTCCTGGCATACCTGGACCGTGAAAAACGGGTACGTTGTGTGGCCTGGGGGCACGTGCACCACGCGTTCTCTTCAGACCGCAACGGTGTGAGCTTTCTGGGCGCGCCTTCCAGCGTGGCCAACAGCCTGCCTGAAAAGCGGAAGTTCACGCTGGACCTGGCGGGCCCTTCCTGCCGCTGGATGGAACTGGGAGATGACGGAGCCGTGAAAACCGGTGTGATGCAGCGGGTTTAATCTTCCACCGGCAAAACCAGCCAAAGGATCAGGTACACGAGTATGCCGGGAAAGGCTGCCGAGCAAATGGACAACAGCACGTAAGCAACCCGGGTTCCGGTAACTGACCAGTTGAAATGACGCGCAATGCCTGCGCAGACACCTGCGATCATGGCATTTTGCCTTGAGCGCTTGATTCCGCCTTGGTTACTCATTGCTCACAGAATAACCCAAAAATCAGATTTCAATCATTTCAAAATCTTCTTTGCCTGCTCCGCAATCAGGGCAAACCCAGAATTCGGGAACGTCTTCCCAGCGCGTTCCGGGGGCCAAACCCTCTTCCGGGGCACCCTTTTCCTCTTCATAAACCCAGCCGCAGATGATGCACATCCAGCTTTTATATTCCTTGTCGTTCACTTTCTTTCACCTTGCCGTAAAAAAGTAGCGTAGTTTGCCATACAATACGCCGATGAACAGCAGCAAAGAACTGATTTCCAGGGCCCGCCTTTATATTCCAGGTGGTGTGAACTCTCCGGTGCGCGCATTCAACGGTGTTGGCGGCGACCCCGTTTTCTTCGAGCGCGCAGAGGGGGCGTGCATGTACGACGTCGACGGGCGCTCCTATATCGACTACGTGGGTTCCTGGGGACCCATGATCACGGGTCATGCGCATCCCGAAATCATTTCAGCGGTAAAAAAGGCGGCAACCCGGGGGCTGAGTTTTGGCGCCCCGTGCCCCGCCGAAGTGGAAATGGCTGAAAGACTTTGCGCCATTGTGCCGGGTATGGACATGGTGCGGATGGTCAACTCCGGGACAGAAGCCACCATGAGCGCCATCCGGGTAGCACGCGCGGCGACGGGCCGCGACCTGGTGATCAAGTTCGAGGGTTGCTATCACGGGCACGCCGACAGTTTTCTCGTCAAGGCCGGCAGCGGTGCATTGACCCTGGGTGTTCCTACGTCGCCGGGTGTTCCTCCGGCAGTGGCCGACTTGACGGTTACGCTGCCTTACAATGATCTGGAGGCGGTGACGCAGTGCCTGGCGGAACGCGGCCAGGATGTGGCCGCGATCATCGTGGAGCCGGTCGCGGGCAACATGAATTGCATTCCCCCGGTGCCCGGCTATCTGGAGGGCCTGCGTTCGGCCTGCGATGAACATGGCTGCCTGCTGATTTTCGACGAAGTGATGACCGGTTTCCGGGTTGCCCTGCAAGGTGCCCAGGGCCTGTTCGGTGTGACGCCGGACCTGTCGACTTTTGGCAAGGTGATCGGCGGCGGCATGCCGGTGGGGGCCTTTGGCGGCAAAAGCGAGTACATGGAGCAGGTTGCACCCAGCGGCCCGGTCTACCAGGCGGGAACCTTGTCGGGTAATCCTGTCGCGATGGCGGCGGGGCTGGCCAACCTGGCGCTGATTACGCGGGAAGGGTTTTTTGAAGACCTGGAGATCAAGACCATGCGGCTGGTGGATGGCGTCCAGATGGCGGCTGACCAGGCCGGTGTGCCGTTCAGGACCACCCGGGTGGGCGGCATGTTCGGGCTGTTTTTCACTGATGCCGAACAGGTGATCAATTTCGCTGAAGCGGGGCAGTGTAACGTGGACGCCTTTAAATCCTTTTATCACGCGATGCTTGATCGAGGTGTGTACCTGGCGCCATCAGCCTACGAAGCCGGTTTCATTTCATCCGCGCACACGCAAGAGCACATCGACGCAACGATTGCAGCGGCGCGCGAGTCGTTCAGCGTTCTTTGAGCTGGCGATAACTCCTGAGCCGGTAGAAAGGCCGCTCCACCAGGTAGTAACTCAGGCTGGCTACGATGACCACGGTCACCGTGACCATCGGAAACGTCACCCAATGAGGCAACCCGGCGTATTTATCACCCACCAGCAAAGGAAGCTGCTGCATGACGACAAAA
>JARFQZ010000047.1 GCA_029287515.1 Lysobacterales bacterium | reverse complement strand
CCGAAGTAATCAGCAGGTGACGGTTCGAGCCCAGGCTGATCTTTCCGCCATCAATCAGTGTCCAGCCAATCGCGATGATCTGGTCATGATCCTTTTCAAGCCCGGTGAGTTCGAGGTCAACGGAAATCATGGGCGTATTGTTTAACCGTTCGATTTCCAGGGAGGCACAGCTCTCCAGATAACGGGTCAATACCGGAGCGGCACTGAACTTGGCCAGCCGCTGGCAGCGCCGGCCATGTCTCCAACGCTGCAGCATCAATGGACCTGGTAGCGGTGAGCAAGCGCAGTCTGGGCTTCCACCACCAGCATGAATGCCGCTTTCAGATTGCGGCGCATCAGGGGGGACAGCTCATCGGTAGGCGCAAAATTGCTGGGGCTCTGGCCCGCCTTCATCTGTTCCGCCTGGTGTGAAAGGCGAATCTGGTTAATCAGGATCAACGCGTCCCGGAGACTATTCGCATCACTTTCGTTCATGGTACCGGCCTCGGCAACGAGAGCAATCCTTGTAAAAGTATTCGCTTCTGTGACTCCGCTTTCCAGGGCCCTCATCCTGACCAGGTCAGTAATGGGGACAATACCACGGTGTTTCAGATTCAAACCCTCGCTCTGACTTCCGTCATCTTCTTGCACAAACCTGCGAAAAAAACCGATGGGCGGCTTGTGGCCCAGCACGTTCGCGGCCATGAACCGACGGAATATCCGGTTATCCTTGGCTCGCTTCGTGGCGTAGTGCAGCAACTCGTCAACCAACCCCTCTTCCCCGTACACACAGCGCATGTCGAAAAAAATGCTGCTGTGCATCACGGACTTGGGTTCCGGCTCATCGATCCACTGGTCAAAATGACGTTTCCATTTAGCCAGTGACACCCGCCACTTGACGTTCAGCGCCATGATTTCGCCCGGGCAGTACACGTAACCGAGACGGTCAAGACCCGCGCAAACAAAAGTTGCAAGCGCGTCGAAGTAATCCGATTCCTGCTCATCGGCCTTGCGTTCGAGGATAAGACCATTATCCTGATCAGTCCTTGCAGTCTGCTCCTCCCTGGCCTGCGATCCGAAAGCCACCCAGGCGAATTTCATGGGCGCCTCACCCAGTTCCTGTTGGGCCAACTGAATCAGTTTTACCGTAAACGCATCAGTGATGTGCGTCACCATGCGCCCGATCTGCTCAACGTCACGGCCCAGGTTGACCATCCGCTCGAACAGGGACGGAAGCCTGCGGCTCAGGTACACCAACTGTTCCAGGTTCTCTTTCTTGTGAATATCCCGCACCAGGCGCAAGGGATGCTCTGATTGCGACCTGAGAAGATCCCCGGCCGTAACCAGGCCCAGCGGCCTGCCTGCTTCAACCACCGGCAGGTGGTGGTAATTTTCCCGCATCATCAACAGCAGCGCCTCGTCCACGCCTGCGCCGGCCGGCAGGGTCATAGGCTCACTGGTCATTACTGTGGCTATGGATTCATTGGGATCCAGGTCCACTGCCAGGACCCGTTGACGAAGATCCTTATCCGTGGCGATGCCTGCCAACGCTTCACCGCTCATCACCAGGACGCTGGAAACATTCTGTTCGCTCATCAGCTGCGCAGCTTCCCGAATACTGGCAGAGCCCTCGATCTGAACCGGGTCGCGCCGTACCAGGTCTCTTACTTCCGTCACTGCATGCGTGACCTGTGCAGCAACGCTGACCCGCTTTTTCAGATGGCTGCTGAAGTATTCTCCAAGGCGCGGATTATGCTCGCATAGCTTTCTGAACTCATCCTGGGGCAAGTGCCAGACCAGGCAGTCCTCCTCCGCTTCCGCGCTGTACTCCTTTTGCTCGCCGTGGAACCAGATCTTGTGCCCGAACAACGCCGACTCGGACCGCTTGTCCAGAAAACGCTTTTTGTCATCCAGTAGCCGGACCGCCCCTTTTCGAATGATTGCCAGGCCAGCGCCTACCGATGAGGAGAATATCGTTTTACCCTGCGGGTAATAAGCAACCTCGAGCTTCCTGGCCATGACAGACAGTTCGTCGGCATCCAGTGTATTGAATGGAGGAACTGCGTGCAGAAACTCCGTGGCGAGACTTACATCATGCATGAGAGCATTCTAATACCTCGAAAAAAACAGGGCCAGTCGCAAAACTGGCCCTGCTTTTTCCTTTCAGCTTGACGAAACGATCAATGATCGACCGCAGCCGCCGCGCCTTTAGGCACACGGATCTCCTCAACCAGGTGCTGGATGTGCTCCGGCGGAGCCGCCGTGACCTTGGAAACAATCCAGGCAGTAAGGAAGTTGATGCCAGCGCCCACGGCGCCGAATGCTTCCGGAGAAATGCCCATGAACCAGTTGTCGACCGTGTTGGCCGCCATCGCGGTGCCGGGTATGAAGAACCAGCCCTTGAACCAGAAGATGTAGATCAGAGTCGAGGTCAGGCCCGCCAACATGCCGACAATCGCGCCTTCGCGGTTCATCCTCTTATTGAAGATACCCATCATCAGCACAGGGAAGATCGAGGAAGCAGCCAGGCCGAAGGCCAGCGCCACCACCTGGGCCGCGAATCCCGGTGGATTCATGCCCAGGTAACCCGCCACCAGGATGGCGCCCGCCATCGCGATCCGGCTGGCCAGCAGTTCTCCCTTCTCGGAAATATCCGGCGTGATCATTCCCTTGAGCAGATCATGCGAGATCGCCGAGGAGATCGCCAGTAACAGTCCGGCAGCGGTCGACAGTGCTGCGGCAAGACCACCGGCGGCGACCAGCGCAATCACCCAGTTGGGCAGCCTGGCGATTTCAGGATTGGCCAGCACCATGATATCCCGGTCCACTTTGACCATCTCATTTCCTTTCCAGCCGAATGATTCCGCCTTGGCCGCGAATTCCTCGCTCTTGTCGTTGTAGTACTGGACCCGGCCGTCACCGTTCTTGTCCTCGAACTGCAGCAGGCCGGTGGTTTCCCAGTTCCTGAACCACTGCGGGCGATCCTCGTAAACCAGGTTGCCGTCGGGCGCACCGACTTCACCGGTCTGGATGGTGTCCATCAGGTTCAGGCGGGCCATGGCGCCGACCGCGGGGGCCGTCGTATACAGGATCGCGATAAAGACCAGGGCCCAACCGGCTGAAGTACGGGCGTCAGCCACCTTC
>JARFQZ010000044.1 GCA_029287515.1 Lysobacterales bacterium | reverse complement strand
GTCAGGTAGCGACGATAGCTGAGTTCGGGAGTAGTACTGGCCCAAGTGGTGGAATTGGTAGACACGCTATCTTGAGGGGGTAGTGGCGAAAGCCGTGCCGGTTCGAGTCCGGCCTTGGGCACCATTTAAACAAAAAGAGAGACGAGCATGCTCGCAGAATATTTTCCGGTTCTGATCTTTCTCGCGATTTCCGTCGTTCTGGGTGTGATATTGCTGGCCACAGGCGGCATACTCGGCGCACTGCTTGGCAACATTAAACCCGACAGCGAAAAATCCTCCCCTTACGAGTGCGGCTTCGAAGCCTTTGAAGACACCCGCTCCAAGTTTGACGTCCGGTATTACCTGGTCGCCATCCTGTTCATTATTTTCGACCTTGAAATTGCGTTTTTCGTGCCGTGGGCGCTTGTCCTGGACAAACTGGGCGTTTTCGGCCTTGTCGCAATGTCAATTTTCGTTCTCGAATTGATCATCGGATTCTTCTTTATCTGGAAGAAAGGAGCCCTCGAATGGGAATGAACAACCCCGTCCCGCTGGATTCGGTTGACGATATCCTGCGCCCGAGTGCCGATGCCAATCCGCTGCTTGATCGCGGCATGGTCACTACCAGCCTGGATGCGCTGCTGAATTGGGCCCGGACCGGTTCCATGTGGCCAATGACTTTCGGGCTGGCCTGTTGCGCCGTGGAAATGATGCAAGCGGGCGCCGCTCGTTACGATCTCGACCGGTTTGGTGTCATTTTCCGGCCCAGTCCGCGGCAGTCCGATGTCATGATTGTCGCCGGAACGCTTACCAACAAGATGGCGCCGGCATTTCGCAAAGTTTACGACCAGATGCCTAATCCGAAGTGGGTTATTTCAATGGGGTCCTGTGCCAACGGCGGTGGTTATTATCACTACGCATATTCGGTTACACGGGGGTGTGACCGGGTCGTGCCGGTGGATGTCTATGTGCCCGGTTGCCCACCGACCGCCGAAGCGCTGATATACGGAATTCTTCAACTGCAGGCAAAAATCCGCCGCGAATCGACGATCGCCAGGTAAAACCATGAGCGACACAAAAAAAGCCATCGCAGAACTCTTCACCAACAGGTTTGGCGATCGGGTGAAAGTAGGGCCCACGGTCGGCGGCATCGTTTCCATTGAGGTCCAGGTTGATTCCTGGCTGGAAGTTTGCCGTGTACTGAGGGATGAAGACGAGTTTGGCTTCGAGCAGCTGACTGACCTTTGCGGCATTGATTATCTCAGTTACGGCCAGGCCGAGTGGGATACCAGCGACGTCTCGCAGGAAGGTTTCAGCCGGGGTGTCGAAAGCCTTGGATCAGGGCGTTTCAGCTGGGATGAGCGGCCGGAAGCGGCCGATGTATCACAACGCTTTGGCGTGGTAGTCCACCTGCTTTCGTTCAAAAACAATCATCGATTGAGATTGCGCTGTTTCGCCCCGGATGAAGGCATGCCGATCGTCCCTTCGCTGGTCGAGATCTGGAGTTCCGCAAATTGGTACGAGCGCGAAGCCTTCGATCTCTTCGGGATCGTGTTTGAGGGCCACCCCGATCTTCGCCGGATAATGACGGATTACGGGTTCACCGGCCATCCGTTCCGCAAGGATTTCCCGCTGATCGGCAATGTGGCTGTCCGTTACGATCCCCTGAAAAAACGCGTGGTTTACGAACCGGTTGATATTGAGCCTCGCGTCGGTGTCCCCCGGGTGCTTCGGGAAGACTCCAGGTACAAGGCGGACGAGGTAGACCAGGCGGCTGATGCAACCGCCGAGCAAGTTGCTTCGGGTGAACAGGAAAAACAAGATGGCTGAAATACGTAACTACACGATGAATTTCGGCCCCCAGCATCCGGCTGCCCACGGTGTGCTGAGGCTGGTGCTGGAGATGGACGGTGAAACTGTGGTGCGGGCCGACCCCCACGTGGGGCTGCTGCATCGCGCGACCGAAAAGCTGGCCGAAAGCAAGCCTTTCAACCAGTCGATCGGCTATCTCGACCGCCTGGACTACATGTCCATGATGTGCAATGAGCATGCCTATGTTCGTGCGATCGAACAATTGCTCGGTATCGAACCACCGCCTCGCGCCCAGTACATCCGCACGATGTACGACGAGTTGACCCGCTTCTCCAACCACCTTCTGTGGATTGCCTCCTGTGGCATCGATCTCGGCGCCATGACCGTGTTCCTGTACGCTTTCCGTGAGCGCGAAATGATTATGGACATGTACGAGGCGGTCTCCGGCGCGCGCATGCATGCGGCATATTACCGCCCGGGCGGCGTATATCGGGACTTGCCTGACAAAATGCCTCCCTACAAAGAGTCCCGCTGGACCAAGGGCAAGGATTTGAAGCGCCGCAATGAGTGGCGCGAAGGCTCGCTGCTCGATTTCATCGAGGCTTTTGCAAAAGACGTTCCGGGCAAAATCGATGAATACGAAACCCTTTTGACCAACAACCGTATCTGGAAACAGCGGACGGTCGGAATCGGTGTCGTGTCCCCCGAAAAAGCTCTTCAGATGGGTTACTCCGGCGTGATGCTGCGGGGTTCGGGCGTGGAATGGGACCTGCGCAAAAAGCAGCCCTACGCCATGTACGACCAGGTGGATTTCGACATCCCGGTAGGCGTGGGCGGTGACTGCTACGACCGTTACCTGGTCCGTGTCGAAGAGCTGAGACAATCCGCAAGAATCATTTTGCAGTGCGTGGACTGGCTGAAAGCAAACCCCGGCCATGTCATGCTGAAGAACTTCAAGGTCATCCCTCCCACCCGCGAGGAAATGAAGGATGACATGGAAGCACTGATCCATCACTTCAAGCTGTTTACCGAAGGGTATTGCGTGCCTGCCGGTGAAACCTACTGTGCGGTCGAGGCGCCAAAAGGAGAATTCGGCTGTTACCTGGTTTCGGATGGAGCCAATAAACCGTTCAGGGTACATTTCCGCGCCCCCGGCTTCGCGCACCTGTCCAGTATGAACGAACTGGCCAGGGGGCACATGCTGGCGGACACGGTGGCCATCATCAGCACGCTGGACCTGGTATTCGGAGAGGTAGACCGTTGACATGCTGAGCGAAAAAACACAAAAAACCATTGATCACTGGGTTTCCAAGTTTCCGCCGGACAAGAAGCGCTCCGCACTGATCCAGTCGCTGATCGCCGCCCAGGATCAGAATGGCGGATGGATCACGCCGGAACTGACCGAGGCCGTGGCTGAGTACCTGGAACTTCCGCCGGTCTGGGCTCATGAAGTGGTTTCATTCTATTCAATGTTCTTCACCGAGCCTGTCGGCCGCCACAAGGTAAATATCTGCACCAATATCTCGTGCTGGCTCAACGGTGCGGACGGAATCGTGGCGCATGCCGAGGAAAAGCTCGGGGTCAAGCTGGGCGGCACTTCCGAGGATGGACGCGTCACCCTGGTCAGGGAAGAAGAGTGCCTGGCGGGTTGCTGCGGTGCGCCGATGGCCGTCGTGGACGGACATTATCACGAGAACCTCGATTTACAGAAACTGGACGCGATCCTGGACGGGTTGGAGTAGAACGACATGGCCGAACACAACGTCGTATTCACCACGCTTGATGCTGATCAGCCCTGGTCCATGGAAAGTTACCTGGCGGTTGACGGTTACAAAGCCTGGAAAAAGATCCTGGAAGAGAAAACCGCACCGGAAGACATCATCGACGCCGTCAAGGAATCCGCGCTGCGCGGCCGTGGCGGTGCAGGATTCCCCACCGGTCTGAAGTGGAGTTTCATGCCGCGGTCCGCCCCGGTTCAAAAATACATCCTGTGCAATTCCGACGAGTCGGAACCGGGCACCTGTCATGACCGCGACATACTCCGCTTCAATCCGCATGCAGTGGTTGAAGGCATGGCCATTGCCGGGTACGCGATGGGCGCGACGGTGGGTTACAACTATCTGCGCGGTGAGTTTCACCACGAACCTTTCGAGCGTTTCGAACAGGCTTTGAAAGAGGCGTACGAGGCTGGCCTGCTGGGTGAAAACATCCGGGGTTCCGGCATCGACATGGATATCTACACGGCGCTTGGCGCCGGTGCCTACATCTGCGGTGAAGAAACCGCCCTGATGGAATCACTGGAGGGCAAGAAAGGTCAGCCCCGTTTCAAGCCCCCCTTCCCGGCGAATTTTGGCCTGTACGGCAACCCCAGCACCATCAACAACACGGAAACCCTTGCGTCCGTGCCGGCGATCATGCGAAACGGCGCCGACTGGTTCCTCAGGATCGGAAGGCCCAACAACGGCGGTCCCAAGTGTTTCTCCGTGTCCGGGCACGTGAACCGTCCGGGCAATTATGAAGTCCCGTTGGGAACACCGTTTTCGGAGTTGCTGGAAATGGCGGGCGGCGTCCGCGAGGGGCATCAGCTCAAAGGCGTCATACCGGGCGGGTCGTCCATGCCGGTGCTGCCTGCTGAAATCATCATGTCCTGCGATATGGATTTCGATTCCCTGAGTAAAGTCGGCTCCGGGCTAGGTTCCGGGGCGGTGATCGTGATGGACGACTCCACCTGCATGGTGCGGGCGTGCGAACGCATTGCCCAGTTCTACCACATGGAGTCCTGCGGCCAATGCACTCCCTGCCGGGAAGGCACCGGCTGGATGCACCGGCTGTTGAAGCGGATTGTCGCCGGGCAGGGCCAGGAGGGCGATCTTGAACTCTTGCGTTCGGCCGCCGGGCAGATTGAAGGTCACACCATTTGCGCGTTCGGCGAAGCCGCGGCCTGGCCGGTGCAGGGGTTCCTGCGACATTACTGGGATGAGTTTGAATATTACATCGAGAACGGCCGTTCGATGGTCGATGATGATCAGGGGCTGGCGGCATGAGCGTTGAAACCAAACAGGCCGTGGACATGGTCAGCATCGAGGTCAACGGCGTCGCTCTGGAAGCGCCCAAAGGTTCGATGATCATCGAGGCGACCGACAAGGCCGGCATCGAAATTCCCCGTTTCTGTTATCACCCCAAGCTGAGCATAGCGGCCAATTGCCGGATGTGCCTGGTCGACGTGGAGAAAATGCCCAAGCCGGTCCCCGCCTGTGCGAC
>JARFQZ010000042.1 GCA_029287515.1 Lysobacterales bacterium | reverse complement strand
GGCCGGCGGGTGTGAAACTCGAATTGTCAGCCGACACAAAAAAGCTGAAGTCATCACCATCCGCGCCAACGTCATCGCGGTGCCCTTCCACAACCAGTTTCCAGTTTCCCTCGGCTAGAAACGTGAAATGCCAGCGTTGATCGAGGTAGTCACACCGTTTGGGCGGCGGCCCGACGGTCTCGTCCTGTTCGGTCAATACCATGTATTGATTGTTGGACGACCAGACATCCGCAAGTTCACCGACTTTACTGCCGGCTACGGTTGTTTCGGAGTCCGCCTGGCATTGGTATGGGATATTCTCGCTGCCGCCATCGGTGCAGGTGGCGTTGGCCTGTAAAGGCACCAGAACGGACAACGCCAGGAAACAGCAAAACGAGGGAATCGTGCGGTTAAAGACAGCCATTCCGGACCTCCACCTTGATTTCAAATTAGACGGGACCTTTCAAAATAACTATAGGAAATCGCGCTGGCTTTATCTAGGAAAAAGGGGTCAGGTTAACTTTTAAAAAGGGGTCAGGTTAACTTTTCGCGCGAGAGCAGCAGCTCCGCTAGAAAAGTTAACCTGACCCCTTTTTCGCTTTGGTTTACCATGGGCAGGCATCTGAATTCGGGTTTATTATTGCGCAATGAATTTCTGGAAGCTGGTTAAAGAACTGAGACGGCGCCGTGTATTCCGGGTGGCCGGAATCTACCTGATCGGCGCCTGGGCCTGGCTGCAGGTCATGGATGTCATTGTTGAACCCGCCGGTTTGCCGGCCTGGTCGATGACCCTGTTGCTCTACGTTGAAGTACTGTTATTTCCGGTTGCGGTCTTCCTGGGCTGGCGTTACCAGATCACGGATCATGGATTGGTCAGAACGACCTCGGAAGTCGGCCGTGATGAAGAGCCGCTCAGGTTGGGCCCCCCGGACTATGCCATTTTTGCAGGATTAGCCTTGATGCTGGCGGTTGCCGGTTACGGCTTGCTGGGTGGAGACGATCCCTTTCTGAACCTGGAAGATACCGTCCAGCAAACCCAGTCACAGGTCGGGAGCCAGCAGGAAGAGGGATCGGATTCCATTGCGGTTTTACCCTTTGTTGATTTGAGCGCGGCAGGAGACCAGGAGTATTTCGGTGATGGCCTGGCCGACACCCTGTCGCAGGTGCTGGCGCAAATTCACGGCCTTAAGGTTGCTGCACGCACCTCTGCATTTGCATTTAAAGGAACAGACATGCCCCTGGGCAAAATTGCCACAGCATTGGCTGTCACCCATATTCTCGAGGGCACGATCCAGGCGGCGGGATCACAGCTGCGCGTCGGGGCTTCACTGGTTGAGGCTGCCAGCGGCAAAACGTTGCTGTCGAGAACCTTCGATGGCTCGCTGGAAGATGTATTCAATTTCCAGGACGAAATCACCAGGGAAGTGGTTGCGGCCTTAAAGATCGAACTTCTGCAGAGTGACCAAACCCGCCTGGATGAACGGTACCGTCCCAACCTGGAAGCATACGATCAGTTTGTGCTTGGCCGCCACGAGATGGGTAAGGGCACCGTGGCGGGCCTGCAGGCAGCCGTCGGGCACTTCGAGCGGGCCAGTGAGCTGGATCCGGACTACCCGCTGCCCTATGTTTATCTTGCCGACACGCATCGTTCACTCGAGATCTATGCATTTGGTTTCCAGGATTCCTATTCGGCGCTGCCAACGCCATGGACCGAGGCTCTGCAACGCCCCTTGTTGGAAAAGGCGCTGGAACTGGATTCGGGGTCCGGCGAGGCCATAGCGGGCCTGGCCTCCATCGAGCGGGATGAAGAGAAAGCCGAAGAGGGCTTTGTCCAGGCGATCGAGCTCAACCCCAACAATACCAACGCTTACTATTGGTTCAGCAAATTCCTTTCCTTAAACCAGGGGCGCTACGACGAAGCCCTGGAGCAAATTGAGAAAGCGGTGGAGCTTGATCCCTTATCCGACATCATTCAGTACGAATACGCCAAAGCGCTTTGGGCCACGGGCCGCATTGAGTTGGCCATGTCCACGCTGCTGGACAACGTAAAGCGTAATCCGGACTTTCCATACAACTACAAGCTGATGACGCGTTGGAAACTCCAGACGGGGAATGTCGGTGATGCGATGCGCTGGATCAAGGCCCTGCGCAAACTGGAACCCGACAGCCCTTCTCACTGGGGTGAATTTGGCGGTGAATGCCACCTGTACCAGCTGCTGGACGACCGTGAAGCGTCATTCCAATGCTTCTCCGAGTTTGCGGCGGCTTATCCCGACACGGTGACTGCGAGGCCCTTCCTGGCAGAGAGAGAGGCAATTGAAGCAGGTGAAGTCGAAGACTATGAGCACTTTGGAATCGTCCGGTCGGAACGAGCGCTTGATGTCTATCGTTCACTCGTGGCGGATGAGCCCGGCAACGGTTACCGGGCCAATCAGCTGGGTTTCGCCCTGGAGCAAGCCGGTAGATCCGAAGAACTGCTGGAGATGATGGAGCGCGCTCACCCTGAATTATTCGAAGATCCGCCAATCGTAAGCGGCGCGACCACCTGGCCGGCGATGATGACCGCCCATGCCTTGCTTAAGACGGGCGAAACGGAACAGGCTAACCTGCTACTGGATGGTGTCGAAAACGCAATCTCCGGATTGCGCCTGATCACCGGCCCAGGGTTTACCAACGGCATCGAAAACGTCGAGGTCGCGGCTTTGAGAGGGGATAAAGAAGAAGCTCTGTCCGGCTTACGCCGCGCCATCGATCAGAACTGGAAATTCACGTGGGACTGGATGGAGTTCAACAAGTACCTGGACCCCATTCGCGATGACCCGCGTTACATAGCGATGTATGAAGAACTCCAGGCCGATATAGCCCGCCAACGGGCGTGGTACGAGAGGAACAAGGACCTGCCTCTGTACTGAAGCAGGGGTTTCAGTCGCGTCGTACCGCCTCAGAAAGAGTAATTGACGCGCAGGCCGATCGCCCTGGGCCGCAGCGTGATGTAGCGGTTGGCTCCTGATGCCAATACCATGGCCCCCGTGTTAAGGATGATGTTGTCATTGTTGGTCAGGTTTTGCGCATACAGGCTGATCATCCACTGGTCCTTCAGCAGGCTCAGGCTGGCGTTGACATTGGTATAGGAATCGTTGATTGCGAAATCCGGGTTCGGCTCGCCGGTCGCGGTGCCGTTGGAAAAACGGTTCGGGCTGTCACCGACGTACTGCACGCCCAATTGCCCCAGCAGGTCCCAGGGGCTGGATAACTCCCACAGGTAATTCAGGTCGAACGAAGCCAGGAAGTCGGCCGCTCCAGGCATGGTGTCGCCCTCCACCGCACCGGACAGGAAGCTCTGCTCGGGGCTGATTTCATCGATCTTGGAATCCTGGAAGCTCAGCGTGAGACGCATGTCCAGGTTGGTCGTCGGCACGGCGACCAGTTCCAGCTCAAGGCCCTTAGACACGGCATCGCCGGCGTTGGCAATGAAGTTTCTCTCGTCCGATTGCCGCAAGGCATCCATCTGTACATCGGTCCAGTCGATGTAGTAAAGCGCCGCGTTAAACTGCAGCCGGTCATCCATCAGCAACAGCTTGGTTCCCAATTCGAAATTGAGTGTTTTATCGGGATCATAAGCTGCTTCGATAAAGACATCTTCGGGGTCGACAAAGCTTGGCCCGAAGTTAGGGTTCACCTGTCCAACCCGGTAACCGGTGCTGACGCTGCCATAGAATAATTGCTGTTCGTCCGTGCGGTAGCTCAGCACCGTTCGCCAGGTGGAACTGGTGTCGTCCGCTTCGTTCTTGAATGCCGGCACAGTGACCGGCCCGAAGCTTGCAAAGTCAAAAGCATAACCTTCATCGGCGGCGTAGCTTGATTTGAATTTGAAAATCCTCAAACCAGCGGCCAGGCTCCAGTTGTCGTTGAAGTTCCAGGTCACGTCGCCGTAACCGGCCAACTCCTGTGATTTTGTCGTGCTGACCGAGTAGAAAAACACGTCGTTGTCGATGATACCGGGGCCTGCCACCCCATCGACAAAGTCCTGTAATCCAACCAGGATAAACGAAAAAGGTGAGTCTTTTGTCTCGCTGTCCATGTAAACCAGGCCGGCCACCCAGTCCAGCGGACCATCGGTGTTGGATACCAGGCGAAATTCCTGCGCAAAATAATCCGTATCGTAATCTTCTGAAAGATTGAGCAGCGGACCGATCCCCGGTATCTCGCCCGCCTGTGACAACCAGTTTGACTTGGTTTTCTGAAAATTAGTGGACGAGGTGAGGGTGGCAAAGTCTTCGAAATCGTATTCCAGTGTCACGTTGAACTGGCTGAAGATCGCCTTGCGCTCTTCGGTAATAACGGCACTGCGTAAGAATTTACCCAGGTCCGGGTCCCAGGTGTCAGCGTCTTCGGGGTCGCTGTA
>JARFQZ010000020.1 GCA_029287515.1 Lysobacterales bacterium | reverse complement strand
GTGTCTCCGCCAATCATGATTTTGAACCCGTTGTAATCAGGTGGATTGTGGCTGCCGGTTATCATCACGCCGGAGCCGGCGGCCATTTCATGGGCGGCATAGTAGAGCACCCCCGTGGGTACCGCCCCGATATCCAGAACGTCACAACCGGTCGACACGATGCCATCGATCATTCCCTGCATCAGGTAGGGGCCCGATAATCTGCCGTCACGGGCGACGACCACGGGGCCGGCATTTTTTTCCAGCGCAAGTGTGCCAACCACCTGTCCGACACTCTTGGCGATACCAGAATCCAGTGTTTTATCGATGACGCCGCGAATATCGTAAGCGCGAAAAATTTCCGGCACCAGTTCAACGGGGGGGTGTTCGGATTCTTTTAATTTTCGCCTGTCGGCAAGATCGTACTGTAGCCGCATGGGTGGAGGTTCGGGCAGATCCTCGGGCTTCGGAGCCTGATCAAAATCCTCGTCTACAGGTTCGGGCTTTACACGCTCCTCGCCGGGCTCGGCTGACATTTCCGGTTCCGGTATGGGTTTATCGGCAACTGGCCGCGATGACAAAGTCTTTGGTGCGACAGGTGAGCTGACTGCGCGATCCGGAGAAGAAACGCCTTTGGGTTCCGGGCTGCTTTCTGCCCATTTCCTGTTACTCCGATACAACAGGCCTGACCCCAGAAGGCAAGCCAGACCGATCAATATCATGGTGAAACTGGCCCCCCTTCCTATCAGGCCCACGTACTGCTGCAGGGGATATTCCACCCGGAACAGGGTACCGGGTACTGGAATCCTTTCGGGTACTTCACCCAGCAGGTTTGTGTCTCCCCACTGCCCGATCTGGCTCAACGGCTGCCTGCCATTGTATTGGGTCAGCCGCACTACGCCGAGGACTTCGTGTGAAGGGTTATACGAGGACAACAGGTAGGCAGGATCGAGCGCCAGTACCATAACCCCAATCACCTCGCCGTCTTTGCGTATCACTGCAGAGTCATGTAACCGGGGAGGCTCGAGCACGTAGTGCATCTGCGTCAGGCCTTTTTCCGTATCGATGGTAAGTACTGCCATCTCGTACAAGGCAAAGCCGTTAGGGCCGAGGTCTGCGGGTTTCACAGAGGCTACGTCTGTGCCGAACACGCGCACCCCGGAAAGCTCGCTCACCCTCCCGGACAAATAGGCCTCCAGATCTGCTACCTTCCCGGAATCATCCAGCGCGCGGGCCGCAAGCGCCTGCACCTGGTCATCATTCATGATGCGCTTCAAGGCCTCCACTGGCCTGACCAGGTCCTCCACCGCCTGGAGCCCCTCCGTCTGGGCCTGGGACGTGGCGCCAATCTCCCGCCAGTCGCTGAACTTCAGCCAGACAGCCAGAGAGGTAACCAGCAAACCAAACAGACCCAGCGCCATGATGAGCGGAACGCTGACGCGCTTCTTGGTGGATAGCCGGGTTAATTCTCCCAATTTTTCCTTCAGTTCCATAGAATGCATTCCCTTACTCGTGCCCGGTATGTCCGAACCCTCCCCCACCGCGGTCCGAAGTGTCAAAGTCCTTAACAACCTCCCAATTGGCCTGTACAACCGGAATGAAAACCATCTGCGCAATTCGGGCGCCCGGCTCGACTACGAAAGGGCTCTGCGACCGGTTCCAGCAGGAAACGAACACCTGGCCCTGATAATCACTGTCGATCAACCCTACAAGGTTCCCGAGCACGATTCCATGCTTATGCCCCATTCCTGATCGCGGCAAAAGCACGGCTGCCAGACCGGAATCCTTAATGTGCATCGCAAATCCCGTCGGGATCAGCAGCGTTTCACCCGGCGCAATTTCAGCGGTTTCTTCCAGGCAGGCCCTGAGGTCCATGCCTGCCGATCCCGGAGTTGCGTAGTCTGGCAAGGCAAATTCGGTGCCCAGCCTTGGGTCAAGTATCTTGATCTGAACAGCTTTCAACGTCTTCCTTTTCCTTGAGCCGTTTGGCGACTTCTTCCAGCAGAAGCTGCGCGAGATGCCGTTTACTGCCTTTCCCCAGGTCGATTTCGTCATCCGGGGTCAATAACAATATTTCGTTTTCTTCGCTTTCAAACCCGGAGCCTTGCCGGCCCACCCGATTTGCAGCAATCATATCAAGCCTTTTGCGTGAAAGCTTTTCAAAAGCGTGTTGTTTCAGGTTTTCAGTTTCTGCAGCAAAGCCGATGGTGAAGGGGCGGCTTTCCAGCGCAGCCACTTCGGCAACAATGTCAGGTGTGCGGACCAGGTCCAATTGCCTGCTTTGCGGGCCTTTTTTGATTTTTTGACTGGCAGGATCGGCCGGCGTGTAATCTGCGACGGCTGCGACGCTGATGAATATATCTGCCGCGGATGCCATCTCCACAGCAACATCCCTCATTTCTACCGCACCCCTGACGTTGAATCGCTTTACCCCCGCCGGTGTTTCAAGCATCACAGGGCCTGCCACCAGGTTTACCGATGCACCCGCATCGGCCGCAGCCTCTGCCATCGCAAACCCCATCTTCCCGGAGGAACGGTTCCCGATAAATCGCACCGGGTCGATGTCTTCATAAGTGGGCCCGGCGGTTACCACCACTGTCATGCCCTGCAGGGAGCCGGAAGCTTTTACCCCCAATTTGCGCAGGAGGTCGGCAGGTTCAAGCATACGCCCCGGGCCGGTTTCCCCGCACGCCTGGCTGCCAATGCCCGGGCCCGCAAGAACGATTCCCCGGGCCGCCAGGATTTCACAATTGGCCTGCGTCGCAGGATTCGCCCACATCTGTCGGTTCATGGCGGGCGCCAGCATGACCGGTGCCGCGGTTGCAAGGCACAGAGTAGACAAAAGATCATCCGCCAGCCCGTGAGCCAGGCGCGCGACAAAATTGGCCGTAGCCGGCGCAACCAGAACCTGGTCGGCCCAGCGAGCCAGTTCGATATGCCCCATGCCGGCCTCGCTTGATTCGTCCAGCAACTCAGTATGGACCGCGTGGCCCGACACCGCCTGGAACGTCAGAGGACTGACGAAAGCCCGGGCGCCAGAAGTCATGACCACCCTGACATGGGCGCCATCTTCTTTCAACCGCCGCACCAGATCCACTGACTTGTAAGCGGCGATACCGCCAGTCACGCCGAGCAATATTCGCTTGCCGGTCATTGCTTCTACTCTCCAGGAGATTCCTGTCAAAGCCATTAGCTTACATCTCCTCAGGCGAATTTTCCGTAACAGCGCACTTGTGATGTTGAGAAAATTCGGCAGTGAACACTATCCTGCCCCGTGAAAAGCTGGCCCGAAACGGTCCTGTCTCGCTCAACACTGTGGAACTGCTGGCTGTGTTGCTGGGAACGGGTGCGGGCAAGATGCCCGTGCTTGAACTGGCCGAAAGCCTCATCAGGGATTTTGGGGGATTGCGGGGCCTGTTTCAGGCAAAGCACGAGGACCTGGAAAACCAGCGGGGACTGGGGCCGGCCAAAACAGCCAAACTGCTTGCCGTGCTTGAACTTGCACGGCGCTACCTCGATGAAGCCGTAACCCGAAGCAATCCGCTGGAGAGCCCTGAAGTCACCGAGCTGTATCTGAAAAGTGCATTGCGGGATCAGTCAAACGAGGTTTTCGCCTGCCTTTTCCTGGATACCCGCCACCGCGTTATTGCTTTTGAAGAACTGTTCCACGGGACCATAGATGGCGCCACGGTATACCCCCGTGTCGTTGCTGAAAGAGCCCTTCGGCATGGCGCTGCTGCGTTAATTGCCGCCCACAATCACCCCTCGGGCATAAGCGAGCCCAGCCTGGCTGACCAGGCGATAACGCGCCGCCTCAAAGACGCCCTGGCTTTACTGGACATCCGCCTGCTCGACCATTTCGTGATTGGAGAGGGTGTTCCCGTCTCCATGGCTGCCAGGGGCCTTGTCTGATTCAAAGAGTCTCGCTTCCCTGCTCCCGCTTTCAGCGGAAGGCGGCTGCACTCAACTGCATTAAGGAGTCCGCTCCGCGGACATGTGAGAGTCTCACGTGCAACGGCAAGACGTTTGTTTTGTTAATTTTCTTGCATATCTGTGCGTCATGGGTTATAAAGTGCGGCTGATTTTTGCAACGTTTTTACGGGAATTCCCATGTCACGAGTTTGCCAGGTCACCGGAAAAAGGCCTATAACCGGAAACAATGTGTCGCACTCGAATATCAAGAGCAAGCGACGTTTTCTGCCCAATCTCCACAGCCACCGTTTCTGGGTGGAAAGCGAGAACCGCTGGGTAAAACTTCGCGTCTCCACCAAGGGACTGCGCATCATCGACAAGAAAGGCATCGATGTTGTCCTGGCTGACCTGCGGTCACGCGGCGAAAAGGTATAAAGGAGGGTTTGAACAATGGCTAAAAGCGCAAGAGATAAAATCCGCCTGGTATCGTCCGCCGGTACCGGTCACTTTTACACGACCGACAAAAACAAGAAGAACACCCCGGGAAAGATGGAAATCAAGAAATACGACCCGGTCGTCCGAAAGCATGTGATGTACAAAGAAGCCAAGATCAAATAACAAATGCTTCTTGTCATACCCCTGAACCCGCCACCACGGCGGGTTTTTTTGTTTAAGTCCCTACGTTTAGCCGGTTGGCGAAGCCAGAGGCTATTAGAAGAAATGCAGCCAAGCGCGGCCGCCTTCCGCAACAAAGTTGCGGGAGCAGGGAAGCGAGGCACTACTTTTGCCTGAGCTGCCAGAAGTCGAAACCACCCTGCGCGGCATAGAACCCGTCCTTGCCGGCTGCACGATCGA
>JARFQZ010000352.1 GCA_029287515.1 Lysobacterales bacterium | reverse complement strand
GAAGCCCAAATCGTCCAGGACGCCGACCGTCTCGATTCATTGGGCGCCATCGGCATTGCCCGCTGCCTGCTGGTCGGCGGCCACCTGAACCGCCCGCTGTGCGATGCCAACGATCCGTTCTGCGACGACCGGGAACCGGATGATTCGCTGTACACCATCGACCATTTCTACAACAAGCTGTTCAAGCTGCCTGATACGATGCAGACAGATGCAGGACGCGCCGAAGCGCACCGGCGTGCGGACCTGATGCGCGAATACCTGGATAATCTTCGGGAAGAAATTCTCTGAACCAATTGGTTCCGCGACTATCTGGGCCAGGAACCGCCCTGGAAATATTCACGCACCATCTGCCAGGCGACCTCCCTCAAGCCTCTCGCCTGAACCGCATCCAGCCCGGCCGTGTAATCCAACTCCACCGGGGATTTGCCGAACAGCGCTGCATAGAACACCGCGGCAGCGAGGTAGGTTCCTTCCAATGAAGGGTGAACTTTATCGGGGTCATGAAGCGTAACCCCCGGAACCTGGCCCAGGGCGTGCTGGAAAACCAGCCCGACCGGAATCACCATCACTTGCAGTTCATTGCCAATCCGGGTGAAGGCGCGGGACAGGCCGGAGATCATTCCTGGATCATCTGAATAAGCCCAGGTCATGAACAGCACTGGCTCTGCCCCGTGCTTGCGGATTTCCCTGGTGAATTCTGCTACGGTCGAGGTAAAACCAGCCGCCATTTGCTCGTCGATGGCCTCCCTGCTGTGGCCCTGCAGCACCACCACGTCCCAGTCCCGGCTCTGCAGCGTCTGATCCAGCCCACCGCGGTGATCCGCTAAAACGGCCCCCGAAATGGTCATCGACTTCAGGAAAATGGCCTGCCGGGTCGCAGGGTCATCGGCCACCAACAGTTTCCTCAGGTGGGTGTAGATCGCGTTGTTGTAAAAGGTAAAGCTGTTGCCGACAAACAGGATACTGTCCGGGGCGTCGACCCGCGTGACGAGCGGTGTTTCCTTCGCCTGCGCCGCAGCTGCGAACAGGCAAAATAATAGCGCAGCGATAATGTTCCTGGGTCGGGCGAATGGCATCTGCGCATTGTACACTCGAAACCCCGGTTCTATACTCAGCGGCCATATGCAAATCCTCGCTCTCCTCATTATCGCGCTCACCGTTTTCCTGGTGGTCCGCCGATACCAGACGCATGCGACCCTGTTTCTTTCCGGGTTCGCCCTGCTGATCACGACGCACGTCGCCGGCTTGGTGACTGGCGAGTCCGGCGAGGCGGAGTCCATTACCGGGCTGTTCGCTTTCGACCTGTTCGCAATGGTCAGCGAGGCCTTTTCCAGCCGAGTTGCCCGGATCGGCATGATCATTATGGCGGCCGGTGGATTCGCCCGCTACATGTCGGCCATCTCGGCATCGACCGCGCTGGTGCAGTTGTCGACCCGGCCGCTGTCGCGGGTCAGTAACCCTTATACCCTGCTGGCGATCACTTACGTCGCAGGCCAGTTTCTCAACATCTTCATCCCCAGCGCCGCCGGCCTGGCCATGCTGTTGCTGGTCGCGATGTACCCAACACTGGTGCAACTTGGCATTCGGCCAGTCGCGGCCGCTGCGGTGATCGGAACAACGGCCTGCCTGGACCTGGGCCCCGCCTCGGCGGCCTCCAACGTCGCAGCTGAGACCATCGGCATATCCCCGATTGAGTACTTTGTGCGCCACCAGCTCAGGGTGTCAGTCGTCGTCATACCGGTGGTGGCCGTTCTGCACTTCTTCTGGCAGAGGCACTGCGACCGCGTGGAGCCCGAACCCAGCGGGCAAAAGCTGCAGGATTTGCAGGACAGCGAAGCCGACCAGGAATCTGCACCACGACTCTACGCTCTGCTGCCGATCCTTCCGCTGGTGCTGCTGTTCGTGTTCAGCCCGCTGGTGATGAAAACCATACGCCTGGACGTGGTCACCGCCATGCTGATCAGCCTCGCCGTCGGCATGTCCTGCGAGGCTGTGAGGCACCGCAGCTTGCGTGATGCACTCGGCGGCATCGTGCATTTTTTCAAAGGCATGGGCGACATTTTTGCCACCGTGGTCACGTTGATCGTGGCGGCCGGAATCTTCGCGGAGGGCGTCAAGGCCACGGGGCTGATCGATTCATTGGTTGCGCTGGTCGAGGGTCTGGCCATGGGAAGTGGCGTGATGGCCGTGGCGCTGGTGTTGTTGCTGGGCCTTACCGCCTTGCTGACCGGTTCAGGCAACGCGGCTCTGTTCAGTTTCGCCGGCATGATCCCCGGGATCGCCTCGCGGATGAATGCGCCGGTGCTCTCGCTGATCCTGCCTTCACAACTGGCCGGCGGCCTGTTCCGGAGTGTCTCTCCAGTGGCCGGAGTCATCATCGCGGTGGCCGGAGCCGCCCGTGTCACGCCATTCGATATCGTGAAAAGAACATCGGTGCCCATGATCGGCGGGGTCATCGCCACCCTGGTGGCCAGCCACTTCCTGCTCTGAATCAGTTCCCACCGTCCACCAGGTGACGGGTAAAAAACGCGACAATCCGGGGAGGCAGGTCCAGGCTTTCACCCGCATCGTTCAGATCCCGGGGTGCGAAACTGTGCCCGAATCCCCTGGCTTCGATGGCCGTGAAGGAATAGCCCAACTCCTCGTAGTCCCGCTGAAAGCGCTGATGCTGATCGGGATAAACAATCGTGTCCCGGTCGCCCTGGATATGTAGCACGGGAGGCGCCGGGCTGTTTCTGCGCCTGACCCAGAAGGAAGGGGAGTGGTCACGATTCAAATCGTTGTCGGAAGACTTGCGCCCGACCTGGCGGCTGGGGAAATCGTATGGACCGTAAAAGCCCACCAGCGCTGAGGGAAAAAATACTTCCGTGTCATAGCCCAGGTGTTTGAAGATACGTTTCCCGCCCTGGATATAGAGGTTAGCAAGGCAGCAGCCTGCCGAGAACCCCAGCATGCCAAATGGTTCGCAGGAGTAGCCGTAGCGTTCCGCCTGCTGATGCAGCCAGGTTACTGCATCCGCGACGTCGAACAGGTTTCTAGGCCACACCCCAAATCGATCTTCAGGACTGGCCAGCGAGTACGAGATCGATGCACAGTTGAACCCGGCTTCGTTGAGCAGCGCGGCTGCCTGCCCGCAACGCTCGTCGTCCCGGCCGCCCGAAACGAAACCTCCGCCATGCAGGCATGCCACCAGCGGCCTGCCGGGAGGGTCAACCAGGTACAGGTCCAGTTTGCGGGACGGGCTGTAAGGAATGCCGGCAATCAGATTGCACACGGAAAGGTCACTCATAAAGGTATTGATCAAGATTGGTCCTGAGATGCTCGACGAATATCCGGCATTGCAGGGACATCGGCGCCTGGTCAACGTGGAGCGCAGCAATCCGGAAGCTGAGCTCGGGTTCCAATTCGTGAATGGTTATTCTCTCGTGGCCGGCTGAGCGCGCCGTTACATTGTCCGTGATGGTCACGCCAATACCGTGCGCTACCATTGCCCTGGCGATACGATAGGAACCCGCAACGGCCCGGACATCGAGTTCCACGCCGCTCGATTCGATGTGAGTGATCAGCAGGCGGTCGAGTGCGCTTTTATTGTCCAGCCTGATGAACGGCAATCCGGCCAGGTCGCCGATACCGACCGCTTTCCCGGCTTCGAAATCACTTTCGGGCGGCGCCAACACAACAAAGCGGCCGTGGCCGAGCAATTCGCCCTCGATACCCGGCATATTTTCAGGGTCGAATGCCAGTGCCAGATCTATGCGGGAATCCAGAAGGGCGCCTGCAAGCTCCTCGTGCGGTAACGTTTCGAGGCTGAAAACCAGCTCCTTGTGCTCTTCGAGGTAGGAAGCCATCGACCAGGGAAGAAAGTCGATTCCGAAGGCAGGCGTCGATGCCACCCTCAGCGCCCCTTTTTCCGTCATACGCATCTGCGCGGCCACCTGGCGAAGGCGGTCAACGCTTTCGTTGACATCGGAAACCAGCAGGAACAACTGGTCCGCTTCCTGCGTGGGGATCAGTTTTCCGCGGTGACGCTCAAACAAGGGGAAGCCCAGTTGCTGTTCCGCATGCGCCAGGACTTTGCTGACAGAAGGCTGCGACACATTGAGAAGTTCCGCCGCCCGGGTGACCGAACCGCTGGAATAGACAGCGTGGAAAACTTCGATGTGACGCAAACGCAATGAATCAGCCCGACTGTTTTGAGCCAAGTATAGAGTATGGCCCGCCGCTAACCGGCAGAGAATGGCATGACAAGCCTTGCAGGAGCCATAACTCGGGGTTATTCCGGGGCCACATCATCCATGCAATCGGTCAAAAACTGATGTCATCATCATCCAGGCGGTGACCCCAGTCCTTCTTGGCGCGCAGATAACGCTTGTTCCACTCGCCAACGCCTGACACGTGTTTTTCCTGGGTGATTCCGCTCAAGCCGTATTCGGTGAGGTCTTCAATTTTTTTCGGATTGTTGGTCAGCAGTCGAAACGGTTTGTCGCCAACAAAGTACTTGATCAGCACCGCGGCGTCGGTAAAGTCGCGCGAGTCGTCGGGCAGGCCAAGTGAACGGTTGGCCTGGTAGGTGTTTTCTCCTGCATCCTGCAAAACGTAAGTCGCCGCCTTGGCCCACAAACCGATGCCCCTGCCCTCGTGACCGGCCATGTATACCAGGTAGCCGCCTGCAGGATCCGAATTGATGCGCGCCAGTGCCGTATCCAGTTGTGGGCCGCAATCGCATCTTTCAGAACCGAACACGTCGCCGGTCAGGCAGTTGCTGTGAACCCTGATCAGACAATTCTCAGAAGGCTTTCCAATGACCAGCACGCTGTTGATCGCCAGCGGTGACACCAGGTGCGCGAACAGGTTCTGCTCACCCCGGTCACGCAGGTCAGCAGCCAGGGCTTCGACCCTGCTGAGCTCGGTGCTTCGAACCGTCGCATACCAGTCCACGGTGGTTTTCACCGAAGGCAGTGATAGCGGCAGCGGGACCGGACCCAGCAGGTTGATCGAAAGCTCACCCGAGGGGACCGGCGCGCGCGCATCGATCAGCTGCCCTGACGCGTCGATACGCAACAGTTTGCCTTGTGCGACGAGCTTTCTGCGAATATCAGGGTTGAGATAAGTAAACATCAATCAGTGCTTCCCGGGCTTAATCCAGAATCACCCGCGCATTGTGTGGCTGGACCGGCCGATTGGTTTTTGAACCTACCCGCTCCTTGAAACGCTCTATCTGCTCCTTAGACGCGGTTAATGGGTGCCGCAAAACAATCCATTCAACACCTTCCGTGCAAGGTGGAGTAGTGAGCGACCCGTTGTAGCTGAAGTACTCCCGGGTTGGAGGCAGTACACCCGCCTCCAGCACACTGACCGGCGCCTCGGTGGTCTCACCTGCCTGCTCCGGCATGAAGGACCAGATACGGTTGAGCATCGGGTTTTCCTCCCCATCTTCGACCATGATCCCTACGACGGTGAGAAAGCCCTTGCTGTCTGCATGGACGGCGTGAATCTCCATCGGGTAATGCCGCCCATCGATGGTATGTTCGCTGGGGCTGTGGAAATGGACTTGCTGAAGCTCAACCTTCCGGTTGTGCTCGGGGATCTCGAGGAGCATGCCGGGCCGCACCGTGAGCTGGATGGTGTGCCCCGTGTTGGTTTCCCGAAGGGGGGTCCCGTGATAGTTGAAAACCAGTTCGGGCAGGTCAACATGGAAACTGGCCACCAGGTCGACCGGCGACTGGTTACGTCCGTCACTGCAAGCCCAGAAGTCAGCTGACAACTGCCCCCAGTGTTCCGGCCCTTCCTCGCCTTCGTATTCCCAGTGCACTTGCGTATCTGACGCTTGAGCTGCACCCAGGCTAAACAATGACATCAAGAAAAATGTTGCAAGGTATTTCATGGCCTGTCCTGTTCGAAATATAAAATTCGCTCGGTGAACGCCCGATTCTACCTGTTTTGGGTTTCAGTGACCCGAGAGCTTCACGGTTTTCTGCCGTTTTCGATTGACCTTCAATCGAGTCACGTCAGGACGGGAATAATGACCGGCCGGATCGAAATTCTGCCGCTCACGCGCTACTTTGCGGATATCCGCCTCAACGACCCAGAGTCCCTCATCCCCAACCTGCGGTTCCAGCACCCACCGGCCATCCGGGCCCGCCACGCAGGAGCCGCCGTCGGCCAGCCACCCGCTGGCGGCATCGCGCATGAGGTCGGCATGCGGAACGTCGTCGGGAAACTTGTCAGCATGCATCATGCCGCTGACTGAAACCACGTAAGAGCGGGACTCTTTTGCAATGAATCGGGTAATGTCTTCGGTATTGCGACGACTGCCTGGCCAGACCGCAACGTGCAGGTTCTCGCCTTGCCCGTATAGCGCCGCCCGCGGCAACGGCCTCCAGTTTTCCCAGCAATTCAAGCCGCCGACCCGGAATTCGCCCAGGTCGTGCACCCGCAGGCCGTTGCCGTCACCGGGCGACCACACCAGGCGCTCCTCGTAGGTCGGCATCAGCTTGCGATGCGTCGAGCCGATGCGCCCGTCCGGTGCGATGTACACCAGCGTGGCGTAAAGGCTGAAGCCGCCACGGTCCCTGGTTTTTTCGATGGTGCCGAGGTAGACCGCGATGCCCAAATCGCCGGCCTTCACGCATAACGAGTCTAGATCGCCGCCTTCGATATCCACCGCGTTGGCCACGTAGTGGGCGAAAATATCCTTCTGGATATCGCTTTCGAACACGGCACCGCCGGTCAACTCGGGCCAGAATGGGTAGCCAGGAACCAGCGCTTCGCCAAACACGGCCAATGCCGCACCCTGCGCGGCCGCCTCCTCTAACCTCGCTGCTACTTTTGTCAATGTTTCCTCGCGGTTCAGCCAGGCCGGAACCATCTGGACCAGTGCGATTTTCAATGCCATGGATTTTCCTTCGCCATATCAATGTTTCTCGGGGTGGTAGATGATGGCGCCATCCCGCCGGGCATAGCGCAATAGCACCGCCCTCGCCTCCTGGTGGAGCACACCCCCACGAGTCCGGATACCGCGCCGTTCCAGCGATTCCACCCAGTCGGAAGGCTTGTCACCCTCATCAAAGCCCGCTTCTTCAGCATCTTCCTTGCCTGCACCCCAGATGATACTGCTGACGCCAGACCAGGGAACGGCGCCGAAACACATCGCGCAGGGTTCGCAGGAAGTCACCAGTTGCGCACCGCCCGTGGCACCGAGGTTCCAGTTACCGATGGCGCTCTGGGCCAGGCTGACTGCGACCATCTCAGCATGCGCCAGCGAAAGCTCCACCGAAGTGACCAGGTTGACCCCGACACTGAGCAGCCGGTTGGTGTCATCCTCCACCACTATGGCGCCGAACGGCCCGCCGGTGTGGTGCTTGACGTTTTCCGCCGCCAGCGTTACCGCCAGGTGCATCCGCTGTTCGACGGTTTCCAGCGGATCAGCCCAGTCGTCGACAAACTCGTCCAGCCAGGCCGGTAACTGCATTTCACAGGACATGTGCAGGCTCATTTCATGCTCCTCTGCCTGTGCGCCTCGAACAGGCATACGCCGGTTGCGACAGAAACATTGAGACTGCTGACGCTGCCCTGCATCGGGATGCGGAGATGGAAATCGCAGAGCTCGGCGGTGAGCCGTCTCATGCCCTTACCCTCGCTTCCCATCACCAGCGCCAGCGGTCCGGACAGGTCGGCCTGGTATAGCTCCTGGCCCGAACTGTCCGCCGTGCCGGCCAGCCAGATTCCCCGCTCTTTCAGTTGCCGAAGCACACGGGCCAGGTTAGTGACGAACAGGATGGGCAGAACTTCCGCGGCCCCGGAAGCGGAACGCCGGGCAACGGGCGTCAGGCTGGCGGAGCGGTCCTTCGGCAAAATCACCAGGTTCACTCCCGCCGCCTCGGCCGTACGCAGGCAGGCGCCAAAATTGTGGGGGTCCTGAACACCGTCCAGGACCAGCACAAGGGGCGAGGGACCGAGGGCGTCCAGTAGCTGTTCCAGGTCTTTTTCCGTTCCTGTATTGGTCGCCTCGAAATGGGCAATGACATCCTGGTGTCGCTGCTCGTCACAACGCCGATCTATCACCGCCCGAGTCTCGGTCACAACTTTTATCCCGGCTTCGCGCGCCCGGTCACCCAGCTCCAGCACCCTGGGATTTCTGCACTCCTGGGCGATGGTGATGCTGCTCACTTGCCCGGGAACCCGGGACAGCGCCGAGTCGACGGAATGAATGCCAATCAACAGGCTGTCACGGTGTTTCCGACTCATCTCACCAGTTCAAAATCGATTTTACGCTCGTCCACGTTTACGCCCATCACTTTGACTTTCACCTTCTGCGCCAACTGGTAGACTTTGCCGGTCCGGTCGCCGGTGAGCCTGTGCACCACGGGGTCAAAATGATAATAGTCATTGGGCAACGATGTAATGTGAACCAGCCCGCTGACATGATTCCTGCTCAGTTCTACAAACAATCCAAACGACGTTACGCCGGTGACCTGGCCCTTGAAAACGTCCCCGATGTGCTGTTCCATGAAGTAGGCCTTGAGCCGCTCGTTTACATCGCGTTCGGCCTCCTCTGCTCGCCGGGCACGGTGGGAGCACTGCTCAGACAGCTTGCCCATCTGCTCCTGTGACCACGGATACCCTTTTCGGCCTTGCTGTTCAATCACATGGCGGATGGCCCGGTGGACCAGTAAATCAGGATAGCGGCGAATGGGGGATGTGAAATGCGCGTAGGCCTTCAGGGCCAGGCCAAAGTGCCCGGTATTGACGGCCTGGTACGAGGCCAGACTCTGCGCGCGCAACAACACCGCCATGATCAGCGGCTGGTCTTCACGGCCCTTGATTTGCTGGACGATGTTTTCGAAATCACGCGGCTCCGG
>JARFQZ010000312.1 GCA_029287515.1 Lysobacterales bacterium | reverse complement strand
ACTTCCGCCAATACAGCGGTTACCGATGAGCCCAGCATCGCGCCTACCGAGCTGCCGACCGCGATGAACGCGAACAGTCTTTTTCCCTGGCTATTGTCAAAGCAATCGGCCATGAAGCCCCAGAAAACAGTCACCACGAACAACGCGAAAACACTGGTCCACACATAGAACACGCGGTCGATCCAGGGCCTGGCCGCCTCGGGCAAAAAGGCCAGGCAAAGCCAGAATGCAACCAGGCACAGGATGAAGAAGCGGTTGGCCAGCGGCACGAACACCCCGCGAGACAATTTTGACGCCACCCATGAATAAAGCGGGACGGCCACCAGCATCACGAAAAACACGGCGGTCCACAGAATCTGCAGGTTGCCGCGGTCGGCGGAGGAAATTTCGTCGCGAACCGCACGCAGAATATAGTAGGAAAACATGATGAAGAAGCCGTAAGCCGTCCCCCACATCAGGCCTTTCAATTCATCCTCTCCACGAACGTCCACCAACTTGCTGATCAGTTTTTGCATTTGTTTTCCTCAGGCTGGGATCAATCGATCCGGGGCGACCTCTTCAACGTAATTAAGAACATCGGAAAATTCATCTTCGGGTTTGTTGCCGGTGACCAGGTAACGGGTCAGACGCGCCATCGCGGGGGAGGTCATGACACCGAAACCGCCCTGCCCCGCCAGCCAGCAGAAACCCTCGGCGCGCGGATCAAAACCGGCAACGAAGATTCGGTCGGGAGCGAAGGTGCGCAGCCCTGCCCAGCTATGGTTTACACGTTGAATGTCCAGGCCGGTCGCCTGCTCGAAGCGATAGACCCCCGTCGCCACGTCCAGTTCTTCCGGTTGCGCATCGCAAGGCGGGGATGGCGTTTCATCCGCGGGTGAAATCAATAGTTGCCCCGCGTCCGGCTTGAAATAGAATTCCTCGTCGGCATCGACCATTTCCGGCCAGTCCCGGATGTCCATGCCGCCGGGCGGATCAATGGTCAGAGCGGTCCGCCGCAATGGCTGAATCCCGAGGGAATCGAGGCCGGCGAGCTCTGCAACCTGGCCTGCCCAGGCGCCCGCGGCATTGACGACGACCGGGGCCTGGAAGGTTTCACCGCCGGCCGACACCGTCCAGACACCCTCTGACCATTGCAATTGACTGGCTTCACATGCGGGACGAAAATCGCCTCCACGACGCCGGAACTCGCGCAGATAGCCCTGTAACAGTGCGTCAACTTCCAGGTCGCCGCCCCGCCGGTCCCACACGGCCCCGTGAACATACTCCGGAGACAAGGCCGGGACACGTTCACACACAGCCTGGCTGTCAATGAACTGCAGGTCGGGGTTTTCTTCCTGTATCGCCTGCAAGCTTTCCAACTGGTCTTCCCTGCCAAAATACATGCAGTCCCGGGGACGAAAAATCCCGACCCCGGTGAACTCCTCCGGAGGGTTTCGCAGAAAATTCTCGCTGCTCGCTGTGATGGCGCGAACCACCTTTGCGCCATAGGCCGCGGCGAAATAAGCGGCGGACCGGCCACTGGCGTGGTAACCCGGTTGTTGCTCCGCTTCCAGAACCGTCACCCTGGCGTCGCAGGCCAGTTGCGAAGCTGCAGAAAGCCCGGCGATGCCCCCACCAATTACGATAATGTCTGACGTCTGCATGTTCTCAATCATCAATGGTATGATCTGCCGCACGTTACAAGGCCCGGGGCCTCATGACAACAGCAAGGCTGAAAAGCTCATGGATTTGCACTCACATTACCCTGATCACTTCGTTGTAGGCATCCACGACCTACAGACCGGGATCGAGCTTTTTGAAGCCCTGACCGGGATTCGCGCGGCGGTCGGCGGCGTTCATCCGCACGTGGGAACCTGCAACGCCCTGCTTTCGATCGGTGACCGAACCTACCTGGAAATCATCGCGCCCGATCCCGACGCGGATGCTGCCCGGCTCATTCCGCAACTGAAGGCCTTGTTTAGCGATCCGCTGGCCGGCATGCAAACACTGACGCCATACCTCTGGGCCGTGGGAAGCCGCAACCTGGATGCCACCGTGGCAAGCCTGGCAGCGCGGGATATCCACCTGTCGAACCCGGAAACCGGCGCCCGGCGAAAACCAGACGGGCAGTCACTGGAGTGGCGAGCCTCTTTCATCAACGAACCGGTGATCGAACCCACGCCCTTTTTCATCGAGTGGCTCGATGCCTCCATCGCACCACCCAACGACGCTCCCAAAGGCTGTCAACTCGAATCGTTTTCCCTGGCGGGCCCAAAAACAGATTTGCTGCAAACCCTGACCGAAACCCTGGACCTGGACATCCCCATCCGCTTCGCCCCCAATCCCTCCATAAAAATCACCCTGAACACCCCGAAAGGAAAAGCTCAGCTACCGCTTAAATGATCCTCTTGCCGGTGCCGAAAAGCAGGTAAACCAATAACCCCGCCAGGTATACACCCGCCGTCACGTAAAACGCCGACGCGTAACTTCCCGTTGCGTCCACCAGGACACCGGTCAGGGCCACACCGATAATCCCGGGGATGGTTCCGGCCGTGTTGGAGATTCCAAAAATGGCCCCGGCATGGCGCGGCGAGACGTCCAGGTGATTGGATGCAAAACCTGCGAAAGAAAACGCGGCAAGGCCTATTGAAAGGGTCAGTAATGTGACCGCCATCAGCACGTCCTGGGTTTGAGCGAGCAACAGCAGCCCGATCGCGGGCGCACCCGAGCCTATCACCTGCATGCCTTTTCGAACGAGGGTGACCGACCGCCCCGAAGCAACCAGCCGGTCAGCCAGCCAGCCGGACAGATTTCCAAATATGAAATTGGCGATCCACGGCAGGCTGATATAGATCCATACGGACCTCAGGTTGACGCCCAGTTGCGAGGAAAAGTAACTGGGCAGCCAGGCCAGCAGAACATATAAGCCCCAGTTGTTGGAAAAGTGCGCCACGATGATGGCCCATACTTCCCGTCTGCCCAGGATCCGCCGCCAGGGAATCCGTTTTCTTTCGGCGGTGGCATCCGAGTGCGGATCGCCATCCAGTGCAGAGATTTTCGGGTCCAGCGGTTTTGACGGCCGGTCCGCCGCCAATGGCCACCAGAACAGGGCCCAGATGAAACCGGTCGCGCCAAACAGGTAAAAAACGGCTTCCCAGCCAAAAGCGAGAATGATGAACGGGGTCGTAGACACAGCCAGCAAGGTGCCCATCGAGATGGCGCTCAGGTTGAATGCCGCTGCCCGGCTTCTTTCTTTCAACGGCACCCAGCGGCCGAGAAGGTTGTAAGTAGCGGGGAAAGCGACACCCTCACCCACCCCCATCAGGATTCGGGTGGCAATCAGCATCGGAAACGACGCCACAGCCGACAGAGGTGTCAACAAAGTAAACAGGGACCACCACAACACCCCGAAGCCCAGCAC
>JARFQZ010000311.1 GCA_029287515.1 Lysobacterales bacterium | reverse complement strand
CGACTCTCATTCTGCTTGGCGACTTCTTCTGCTTTCTTCATCCAGCGTGTCGATTCCTCTTTGTCTCCGCTCATCAGGTAGCTGAGGCTCAGCAGAAAATAGAAACGATCCTCGTCGTCGATCATGTTTATGGCATATTTGAGATTTTCAATCGCCGTCCGGTAATCGCCATCTATGAATGCAGTGTTCGCCTTTGCATAACGGTAATACGGATTGTTCATCCGGTGCAGGCGGACCCGGTCCTTGTAGTGTTCCGCCCACTCGGACTTACCCTCTTCCTCGTAGAGGTTGGCCAGGTTGCTCATTGCGATCAGGTTGAACTGATAAATCTCCAGTGCCTGCTTGTAAGAGGTTTCCGCGTAATTCGGGTATTTTTCCCTGCGGTGCAGAATTCCCATGTTGATCCAGGCGGGACTGAACCGGCTGTCTTCTTTCAGCGCCTGGCGAAAATTGGCGTAGGCAAGCGTGTTGTTGCCGTTCATCATGTGCTCTACACCGATATTGCTGAAGTAATGCGCACGGCCGCGCGCATCAGTGATCGTTCGTCTTTCATAAGTGGGCTGGAAGTCATAGATGTTGAAATCAACCACGCGCTGCATTCCCACGCCCAGGTCGACGAGGACATTGACGTGCTGGCTGAAAAAGAAAGACTCGCCCGCCAGTGACCAGTCAGGAGGAATGTCGACTTCCTGGTATTCGGCGTGAATCTCCAGGTAACGGGCCATCGCGATGAACAGGTTGGTAAATGAAAGGCAGTTGCCGCGGGCGGCCGTGAACGTCTCGCTGGCAGTGCGCGTTTTGTCGTCGTAAACCAGGTTAAAATTCCCATCGCCGATGATCGCGTGCACCAGGCGCTGCATTCTCCGATACCGGTTGGTGGACCCCTCCATGTAGGATTCCACGAATTCAATCATTTCCGGGGTCATTTCCAGGATGTCCACACTGGACAAATCCAGGCTCTCGGTGCCCTCCCCCAGGGGACTGCTGTTGAGAACCATTTCGGGACTCACATCGATGGTGCCCAGGGTAGATTCTTTCACACTTGTCGAAACGCACGCTGAAAGCTGTACAAAGACCAGGATAGACAGGAATGTTTTTGCAATCTGCATAAAAGTTACTTTGGCAGCACTTTATATATCATACGACCCTTTCGGCCAGACGGCTTGTAAATTGCGATGTGCAGATCGTTTTACGGGACAAACTCTGCATGCGTATCAGTGTAAAATGACCGGAAAATCAACCAAACGATGGCAGGATTATCTTTGAAAATATTTGTGCTATTGGTATTCGCTCTTTGTTTCATGCCCGTTAGCCTGGCAGCCGACAAGCAGGCACCGGAAATCCAGACATTGATGGCACCTGAGGATTTCACCGCTGCCGGACTGGACAAGCTCTCCGATGCTGAGCGTGCGCATCTGAGCGAATGGGTTGCAAGGTACCGGGAAGGCGCCGTCAAGGGACCACCGGTTCCCGGCAAACAGAGAAAGGAAGCGGCCGCCGCCGCTGAAGCCACAGCAGAAGCAGAAACCAGGGGCGAACCGGATTCCACCCGGGTGGCCGCCCATGATTCCGCTCCTGCAACCACCGACGAATATCCCGGCGAGTACACCACCCGGGAAGAGAAGAAGAAAAAGGACAAAGTCAAATTTGAACTGCGGGCCAAGGTAATCCCGGAATTCAGTGGCTGGTCCGGTAAAACGGTGTTTCCGCTGGACAATGGACAGGTCTGGAGGCAACGCACTCCGGGTAGCATGCGTTACAGCGGAGGTGACTCCAATATCATCATCACCCAGAACTGGTTGGGCAAATTCATCATGAAACACACGGATTCAGGACGGTCCGTCGGAGTCCGGCGAATCGATTAAAGGCCTAATTGCTCCTGAGATGGGTTTCTACGACAAATTTCTGCTACCCAGGGTCGTGCACTTCATGTGCGGCCAAAATCCCGCCATGAAGCAACGTGCGAAGGTCGTTCCGCTGGCTGAAGGAAAAGTGCTCGAGATCGGGATCGGTTCAGGGCTTAATATTCCCTTTTATGACCTGGAAAGGGTCAGTCATTTATGGGGGATCGATCCATCCAGGGACATGTGGGGCCTGGCGGAAAAAAACGCGAAAGACCACCATATCGATGCCGAATTCCTCGAGTCCGGGGCCGAGAGCATTCCACTTGATAATAACAGTGCGGATACTGTCGTGATGACTTATACCCTGTGCACCATTCCGGACCCACATTCTGCGTTGCAGGAAGTCCGGCGCGTGCTCAAACCCGGCGGTAAACTGATTTTCTGTGAGCATGGAGAGGCGCCGGACGAGAACATCCGTCGCTGGCAAGCGCGCATGAATCCCGTCTGGAACCTGCTGGGTGGAGGCTGCAATCTCAACCGGCCGATTCCGTGGTTACTGCAGGAATCCGGGTTTGCTTCCACCGACATGCAAACGATGTATATTCCCGGCTGGAAACCCGCCTGTTTCAATTACTGGGGTTCAGCTTTGCCTGCCTGAGAAGCTCCTCAAGATCTGTCGGCGTATCCAGGTCAGTAGCCGCGTTTTTCATCTCAACAAACTTCACTTCATCCATATTTCCGGCGATCAGGGCTTTTGCACCCTGGTTTCCAGCCAGCTCGGTCAATTCACGAATATAATTACGTGGGAATAGCGCGGGAGGCCCGTAAACAAGGGATTTATTCTCTTGCCATGAAGCAGTGATAATCTTTGATATATCACGAGACCAAGTGGCAATCAGGTAGTTAAGATCGTTTTCATCGACTCTCCACTGGTCACACAAGGCGACCAACAGGCCATCGACTTCTTCGGTGACATTTCGGGCGCCACAGGCAATTGAACTGCCGATCCCCTGCTCCCAATTCTCGTTTTTCACGATTCGGAGCTTAAGGTCGTGCAAACCCTTTTCCACCGCGTCGCTCCCATAACCCGTAACCACGATCAGAATGACAGGATTCAATTTCAGCAATTGCATCGCTGCCCGGCGGACCAGGCTGTCGCCGGAAATCTTCACCGATTGTTTTGGTTGGCCAAGACGCGACGAAGAGCCTGCTGCCAACAAAACAGCGGCAAACCTTGTGGACTCAGGACGACTGGCCATCGGACCGATGCGTCAGGGGTATGCCCTTGCGATGGTTCAGGACAGCATGAATTTCCGCCACCAGAGACAAGGCAATCGCGGCCGGCAGTTCTGCACCGATATCCAGGCCGACCGGACCGTAAACCTCCCGGTCACTGCAGCCGGCCATGTCACAAAGCC
>JARFQZ010000303.1 GCA_029287515.1 Lysobacterales bacterium | reverse complement strand
GCCGCGGTGACCGCTGTTGC
This sequence comes from Lysobacterales bacterium, assembly GCA_029287515.1. Classification (GTDB taxonomy): domain Bacteria; phylum Pseudomonadota; class Gammaproteobacteria; order Xanthomonadales; family SZUA-36; genus JAHEFT01. The sequence continues at coordinate 10,196 of JARFQZ010000303.1, read as the reverse complement.
AACAATGAAAGTATTTTGCTTCTTCATCGGGATTAAAAGCCTCAAGAATGTAATGCGCCTTTGATGGCGCTGTGTTTTCTAATCGCAATCTGCAATTGCTCGAGCAACTGCAGCTTCTCATCGCTCGTCAGAAACGAGCCCAGTTCCACCTGCTTCGCGCCGGATCTGATGATAAGCCTGGGGCTGTACCAGGCAATATCAGGCTGTCTCAGTTCAACCACGGTCCAGGCCGTAACCAGTTCGTGCCGGCGTTTTCTGCGATGTCTCTGCCGGGTCACACGGATACTGTCTTCGCAGATCTCGATGACTTCCGACACCCAGGTTCTTTGCCAGGTCCTGATCAGGATCCAGGCCACCAACACAAGCTGGACTAACGCTATCAGGAGGATGGGCCAGTAGCCCTGCCAGGCCAATAAACCTGCCAGGGAGAGGCTTACCACCGCCAGTGCCAACAAAAGGTTGACCAGGCCGCCAGCATCCAGGGAAAAGTTTCCCCTGGCCAGCACTCGTGCTTTTGTTCCGTCAGAATTTTGCCAGGTAACGACCATCTGAACCTTGGGTAAAACGCCAAGCCCGCAATTGTATCCGCGCAATTGAGCTATGGGCAAGAAAAGCTTGATAAATTTCGTCTCATTTGTTTTCAAGTTTGCGCCCGGGGAGTAAACTTTCAACTGCCCAACAGCCAGTCCAGGGAGCGCCTGCAGTGACCGACCAGAGGAAGAGAGATTTCCTGATCACCAACCCCGAACCAGCCAATCCACTTAGAGATGCCATAAACCGTTCCTATGCTGCAGATGAAACCGACGTGGTGGGTTCGCTGCTGACGCGGGTTCATTTCGAGCCTGAGGTCGAAGAGCGAATCGACAGGCGTGCACAGTCGCTTGTTGCGTCCGTGCGCGCAAGGCGGGATGACCGCGGTCTGCTCGATGCCTTCATGCAGGAATACGACCTGTCCTCCGAGGAGGGCGTCATCCTGATGTGCCTGGCCGAGGCCCTGTTGCGCATTCCTGACGACGATACCGCCGAAAAACTGATCGCCGACAAGCTGGGCGACGCAGACTGGGAATCGCACCTGGGGAAAAGTTCATCGGTGCTCGTCAATGCGTCCACCTGGGGCCTGATGCTGACCGGCAAACTGGTTGCCTTGTCTGAATCCACCCAGTCGAATTTCAAATCCACGCTGAAGCGGCTGGTCAACCGCAGTGGTGAGCCCGTGGTGCGCACGGCCATTCGACAGGCCATGAAGATCATGGGTCACCAGTACGTCATGGGCCGCACCATCGATGAAGCACTCGACCGGTCGCAGCAAAAAAAGAACAGGATTTACCGCCATTCGTTCGACATGCTTGGAGAAGCGGCACTGACCAGCGAGGACTCCGAGCGCTACATGGAAGCGTACCGGTCCGGAATCAGGGCAATCGGTGCGCGAGACAATCCGGGCGACATTTTTTCCGCCCCCAGCATTTCGGTCAAGCTCTCGGCTATCCATCCGCGCTTTGAATTCGGCCAGCGGGAAAGGGTTTTGCGGGAATTGATCCCGCGCCTGCTGGACCTGGCCGAGTTGGCCATGGCCAACAACATGGCACTGACGGTCGACACTGAAGAAGCGGATCGCCTGATGCTGACGCTGGACGTGTTCGGGGCGGTCCTGCAGAGCCCGGCGCTGGCGGGTTGGAACGGCCTGGGAATCGCGTTGCAGACCTACCAGAGAAGGGCGTTGCCGATGATCGAGTGGCTGGCTGACCTGTCTGCAAAAACCGGTCAGCGCATTCCTGTACGGCTGGTAAAGGGCGCCTACTGGGATGCCGAGATCAAGCATGCGCAGGTGGAGGGTTACACCGGCTACCCGGTGTTTACACGCAAGGCGAATACGGACGTTTCTTACATCGCCTGCGCAAAACAGGTCCTGAATCAACGGGAAGCGTTCTATCCGCAGTTCGCCACTCACAACGCACATACCATTGCCGCGGTCACGGAACTGGCCGGGGACAGGCTGGATTACGAATTCCAGCGGCTTCATGGCATGGGTGAAGACCTTTACGGCATCGTGATGAGTGAACAGGGCTTTCGCCACGCCTGCCGGGTTTATGCGCCCGTAGGAAGCCACGAGGACTTGCTGCCCTACCTGGTCAGGCGCCTGCTGGAGAACGGCTCAAATACCTCGTTCGTCAACCGTATCGTCGACGAAAACCTGCCGGTTGAGACGGTGGCTGAAAACCCCATCAGGAAAGTGGCCGCCACCGAGCCGGCCTGGCACCCCTCAATCCCCTTACCGCGCGACCTGTACGGGGATGAACGGATCAATTCATCCGGTGTCAACCTGGCCAACGAAACGGATACGCTGGCCCTGGCGGAAAAAATGCAGCCGTTTGCCGATAAACAATGGGACGTTGAACCCCTCCTGGCGCGTGGCCTGCTCGAGCAGGGCGGGCCGGAAAAGGACAATATCAACCCCGCGGACCTGGACGACCGGATAGGCAACGTGCGGCAAACCAGCGCAGAAGAGCTCGAGCGCGCGATCGAAGATGCGCACGCTTTTACCGGGGCCTGGGATGAAACCGGCGGCGCCGAACGGGCGGTCATGCTGGAGGCCGCTGCAGATGCCATGGAAGAGAATGTTGGGGAGTTCATGGCGCTGATCAATCGTGAAGCCGGTAAAACGGCCCACGACGCCGTTTCTGAAATAAGGGAAGCGGTTGATTTTCTTAGATATTATGCCCTTCAGGCCAGGAAGAAATTCGACGCCCCGATTGTCCTGCCGGGCCCAACGGGGGAATCCAATCAGCTGAGCCTGCACGGCAAAGGCGTTTTCGTCTGCATCAGTCCATGGAATTTTCCGCTGGCGATCTTCACCGGACAGGTCAGCGCCGCTCTGGCAGCCGGCAACACCGTCCTGGCCAAACCGGCGGACCAGACACCGGCCATTGCCAGCCTCGCCGTAAGGACCATGCACCAGGCGGGAATCCCCCTGGAAGCCCTGCAGTTTGTGCCCGGGCGCGGATCTGTGGTTGGGGCAAAACTCACCTCAGACCCCCGGGTTGACGGCGTTGCCTTGACCGGTTCGATGGCCACGGCGCACCGGATCAACCGCAGCCTTGCCGAAAGGGATGCGCCGCTGGCGGCGATGATCGCAGAGACTGGCGGGCAGAATGCAATGCTGGTAGACAGTTCAGCCTTGCCCGAGCAGGTTGTGCAGGACGTCATCAGGAGCGCATTCCACAGTGCAGGGCAAAGATGTTCTGCATTGAGAGTGCTGTTTCTGCAGGACGATGTTGCTGACCGCATCATGGCGTTACTGGCCGGCGCCATGCAGGAGTTGGTCATCGGCGACCCGAAGTTGCTGTCGACCGATGTGGGTCCGGTGATCGATGGTGCAGCGCTCGAAGAACTGACAGCCCATGCCGAGAGGATGGAAAAGGAATTCAGGCTGATCGGCCGGGCACCGCTGGAAAACGGCCTGCACGGGCATTACATGGCGCCCTGCGCCTTCGAGATTGACTCGATCAATACCCTGGAAGAGGAAGTTTTCGGTCCCGTGCTGCACGTCGTGCGTTACCGGTCGAGGGACCTGGATAAAGTGATCGATGAAATTAATGCGACCGGTTATGGTCTTACACTGGGGATTCACAGCCGGATCGACCGCACTCAGCAGTATATTGCCCGACGAGTGCTGGCCGGAAACTGCTATGTAAACCGGAACATGATCGGAGCGGTCGTCGGTGTTCAGCCTTTTGGCGGCGAAAGATTATCAGGAACCGGGCCGAAGGCTGGTGGTCCACATTACATGTTGAGGTTTGCAACCGAACGGACCCTGACCGTGAATACAGCCGCGGTCGGTGGCAATGCTATCCTGCTCGAACTGGAAGACTAGAGAGAGAATAATTTGTACCTGCAGTTTTTTGGATTACAGGAACCACCTTTTTCGATAACGCCGGATCCGTCGTTCGTTTATCTCAGTGCAGCGCATCGGGATGCGTTGGCGCACCTGTTGTACGGTATCGGGCAGGGCGGTGCGAGCGGATTCGTCCAATTGACCGGCGAAGTCGGCACCGGAAAAACTACCCTCTGCAGGTGTTTGCTGGAGCAGGTTCCGGAACAAACCCAGGTGGCACTGGTGCTGAATCCGCTGATGACGCCGCGCGAACTGCTGGCAACCATTTGCGAAGAACTGGGGGTTTCCACGGACGGAATCGCAGACAGCAACAAGCAGATGGTTGACTCCCTCAACCGGTATTTGCTGGCCCAGCATGCAAACGGCAGACGCGTGGTAGTCGTCATCGATGAAGCCCAGAACCTGAGTCCGGAAGCGTTGGAGCAGGTACGGTTACTGACCAACCTGGAGACCGCAAAAGAGAAACTGCTGCAAATGGTGTTGCTCGGTCAGCCCGAACTCCGGCAGTTATTGCAGCGCCAGAGCCTGCGCCAGCTATCCCAGCGAATTACGGCCCGTTACCACCTGTCGCCGCTCAGCCAGGAAGAAACTTTTGCGTATGTGAAGCACCGCATGAAAGTTGCGGGCTGTCAACGTAATCCATTCCGGCGCTCGGCCATGCGTGCCCTGTATCAGCACTCGGGTGGTGTTCCGAGACTGATCAATATCATCGCTGACCGTTCGCTGGCCGGCGCCTATGCGAAGGAGACCGGCAGTGTGACGCCGGCCCTGGTGCACGCCGCTGCAAATGAAGTTCAGCCCAGCGAGACCGGCGTGCGGACCAGCCGCTGGCCCATGGCCATCGCGACGGCTTCTGTCGTTATTCTGCTGGCGATGACGGTTTTCATGTGGGGTGAGCCGCTTTATGAGAGGTTCAATCCGGAAAAAGCTTTCGAACCTGTCGAAGTTGCACAAGCCGGGGCGCAGCCGGCACCGGATACCATCGTCGATGGACCCGGCCCTTCCCCCGTGCCCGAGGAACAGGAACCCGCGTTGGGTAATATTTCCACCGGGCAGGTGGAAGAGCCGCGGCCTCAAGACGAAATCGACTCCGGCTGGCTGGACCGGCAACACCGCCTGGCGTGGCAATCGATGGCCGAACTCTGGGGTGACCCGCAAAGCGCCAATGCCATAGCCTCTGCTTGCGACGGTAAGGCAGGTACGGGTTATGCCTGCATTCGGGAGCAGGGCAACTGGTCGCGCATCCGGAACCTGGGGTTGCCGGTTTTACTGGTGCTGCAAAGTGAAAGCCCGAGGATGCTCCTTCTACAGGGTTTCACGGAAAGTGCGCTTTTGGTTGGGTCAGGTCCGGACATGCTGGAAGTTTCACGTGATTCAGTCGAACCCAGGTGGCTGGGAGAATACGTGGTGATTTGGCCGCAGGCCCCCGATTGGCCGGTGCAGATTCGTCGCGGTGAATCGGGTGCAGCGGTTGATATCGTCATGGAAATGGCGGGTTTTGCCGAGCCGGCATGGACGGGTAACGGTGTGTTCGATGCGGGATTTGAAACCTGGCTGCTGACTTTTCAGCGCCGGCATGGACTGAAGGCAGACGGGATTGTCGGGCCTAACACCCTTATCTACCTGATGGCGCCGACCATCAGGCAGCCCCGGTTGATGCTGGCCGAAGAGGAAAGATCGTAGATCATGTCTATTTTACTCGAGGCGCTGAAGAAGTCGGAAGAATCCCGCAAACTGGGTGAAACGCCAACCCTGGGAACACCGGTAGAGAGTGTATCAGCGTCGGACGGGCCGGCGGGTAACCTGGTCCCCGGATTGCTGATCGTGCTCAGCGCGATCGTGATGGCTTGGTTCGGTTGGCAGCAATACACTCAGCCCGAACCGGCCGATGCCACGGCTGAACCCGCCATGGCCAGCACCCGGGAAGAACCCGTTCCGGTGGTGTCGGAAGCGGAAGATTCCGGGTCTCGCACCCTGACTGAAAACTACCGGGCGCCGGCGGACTCCGGCGGCGACGCTGCAGAGACGCAAAAGCTGCAACAATCGGTCGAACAATTCGTTGCCGAGCAGGACGGCGAGCCCGAACCGGCGACAACAGAACCGGATATCACAGCCGATGCCGAAGATGCCATGGAGCAATTGGCACAGGCGCAGGAACCGGAAGTGCAATCTGACGATCCCGGCCTGGCCCCGCACATTGCCGAACCGATCAGTTACTGGGAACTGCCCCAGGGCGTCAGGGACGACTTGCCCGAAATCAGTATAACGGTGCTCGTTTATGCCGAGAAACCTGCTGACCGGTTCGTGCTGAGCAATGGCCAGAGGCTGGTCGAGAAAGACGAGCTCGACAGTGGGGTCGTGCTTGATGAAATCCGAAGGGACGGCGCTGTTTTTACTTACAGGAAATATCGTTTTCTGGTCAAAGGATGATCAGGTGAGTCACGGGATTGTTACCCCCTGGACGGAGAACCGGCCGCATCCGCCGTTTGTCACGATTTGCATCAGCCTGATGTGCATATTCGCACTACTCGTATACTCGGGATTGAGTCCCGTGATGCAGCAGGCCATGATCGAAGTGGCGGGGATGCAGCCGTCCCTCGTTTCCGCGTTGCTGGCGAAAAGCCCTGCATCCTGGTGGGATTTTTCATCACTGAGCGTCGTTAGCGCATTGTTCATCCATGCCAACTGGCTGCATCTGCTGGGCAACCTTGCCTACTTGTGGGTGTTCGGTATAAAGGTTGAGCAGCGGTTGGGCTCCATCGGCATCAGCCTGATTTTCCTGTTGGGCGGGGCACTGGCAAATATCATCGTTGCTTTGCGTTTGCCGCAGCTGGACACTCCCATCATCGGTGCCAGCGGGGCTGTATCGGCAGTGGTGGGGGCTTATCTTGGTCTTTTTCCAGGCCGAAGGATCGGCTTGTTTCTTCCACTGGGCCTTTACCTCCAGTTCGCACGTGTGCCTGCACTGCTCGTTATCGGTTCATGGTTTACCCTGCAGTTGCTTTACACCGTTTTTGGCCCCATTAATGGAGCAGTGGCCTGGTGGACCCACCTGGCGGGATTCGCACTCGGGCTGAGTTTTGCATTGATTGCCAGGGCGCTGGCCCAGATCAGGCTTTAGCCCTTTTAGGTAGGTGCAATAGAAACATGGCGGACAAGAGACTTTACAAAATCATTTTCCTGAACAACGGCAAGATCTACGAGCTGTTCAGTGAGGGCGTCACTACCAGTGGGTTATGGGGTTTTGTCGAAGTATCCGACCTGGTATTCGACACGGCTGAGGGCCTGGTCGTCGATCCCACCGAGGAAAAAATGCGCGAGGAATTCAAAGACGCGCGAGTGCTTCATCTGCCGATACAGAGCGTCCTTCGGGTTGAAGAAGTGGAGCAACGGGGGCCGTGCCTGATCCGCGATGGGGAGTCCGGGGAGAAAGTTACACCGTTTCCCATGCCGCCGCATGGGCGTTCCGCATCTGATTAACCTGAAATCAGCCCTGCGTTCCTGAGCGCCTCGAGCACAGCCTCGAGTTGGTAATCTTCAGGGGTTTGCGCCGTGGCTTCCGCACGTGCGCCACCCGCTCCGGTCTTCTGTCCAAGGTGACGTTCCAGGTCTGATTCACGAATCCTCTCGTCACCTTCAGCGGAAAACGTTTCCCATTCGATGGCGACATCCGGTTCTATGCCGTGGGCCTGGATGGACCGTCCTGAGGGTGTGTAGTAAAGCGCCGTCGTCAGCTTGATGCCCGCCCCGTTGCGCAACGGCAAAACGGACTGTACAGAGCCCTTGCCGAAAGTCCGCTCCCCCACGACCAGGGCCCGGCCATGATCCTGCAATGCCCCGGACACGACCTCCGAAGCTGAAGCCGTTCCCCTGTCTACCAGGATAATGACTGATGTATCCGGCAGCCATTGACCGGGGTTGGCGGTAAATTCCATTTGCATTTTTGCATTCCTGCCGCGCGTGGATACGATCACACCCTCGTCGAGGAACCCGTCCGCGAGGCCAACAGCCTGTTGCAGCACACCTCCCGGGTTGTTTCGGAGATCGAAGACCAGCACGGATAACTCAGTCCCCTCCGCTGCTATGGAATCCAGCGCCTGTTTCAGCTGCGCCGAGGTCTCGCGATGAAACTGCGATAGTTTGAAGTACCCGTATGTCTCGCCGATCTGCTCATATCTCATCGTCGGCACCCGCACGTATTTCCGGGTGATCTTTACTTCGCGGGCTTCTCCCTCCTCGGGCTGCACCGTCAACACGACATCCGTGTCCGGATCACCGCCAATTTCATCCATAGCGTCCGGCAGGTTCCGGCCCCGCACTTCGTCCCCGTTGATCGATGTGATCACGTCGCCAGGATTCAGGCCCGCTTCGTCAGCCGGGCTGTCATTAATGATGGCGTTGACAACAATCTTGCCATCCCGGGTTTGAACATCTACTCCTATTCCGCTGTAACGCCCCTTGGCTGCATCGTTAAGTTCTTCGTACTTTTTTGCCGGCAGATAGCTGGAGTGCGGATCGAGTTCCAGCAACATTCCCCGGATGGCCGCATCGAGCAGCGTTTTGTCATCCACTTCCTCGACATAATTGTTCCGGGCCTGGTTGAACACGTCCGTAAACGTGCGCAGATCATCCAGGGTCAGCTGTGCCTGTGGCAGTGGCGGGTCTTCAGGCTGCTGAGCGGGAGCATTTTCCTGGGCTGCTACCGGAGACGCGGACGCGATCGCCAGCGCCAGCGCCAGAAGAAGGTTGGTGAAAAAAAGCGGTTTGAATGTGTTCATCTGATTAACTCTTGGGTTAAAAGCGCTACCTGTCCAGCCAGGCAGCGGGATCAACGGCTTTTCCGTCTCTTCGCAACTCAAAGTACAGGCCCTGTTCACTGCCCGGATTATCGCCCACAACGCTGATGATTTCCCCGGGTTCCACCCAGCTGCCAACTTCGTGCAGCAGGCTCTCATTGTGTCCGTAAAGACTCATATAACCTTGTCCGTGGTCGATTATCAGCATCAGCCCATAGCCCCGCAACCAGTCGGCGAAGGCAACCCGGCCATAGGCGACCGACCTGACCTCGGTGCCGCGATCCACGCCGATCAGCCATCCCTGCCATCGCATGCCGCCCACGCGGTTCTGCCCGAACGCATGCCTGACCGGCCCGGCCGCCGGCATGGGTAGCCGGCCCTTACGGCCGGCAATGCCGGCCCTGTCACCCAGGTCCGGCGGAATATCGGCCAGTACATCGCTCAGGCGTTCCAGCAGGGTTTCCAGGTCTTTCTGGTTCTGCTGCAATTCTTTCAGCCGGGATTCTCCGGTACTGATCTGACCCGCAAGTTGTGAGAGCAGGGTCTGCCGTTTATCCCGCTGTTGTTCCAACTCATCGAGCACGGCCCGTTGTTCTGTTTGAACACTTTCTATCCGTTGCAGTTCCCGGTCTATCGATTGTTGCATGCCCTCAAGCGTGGTCAAGGCTTGTTTCAATTGTGAAATTTTCCTCACCTGGGCACGATTCATATAATCGTAATAGGCGAGCATTCTTCCGAGTTTTTCCGGATTGTCCTGGTTGAGGATCAGCTTCATGCGGGTCTGTCCTGCGGTTCTGTAAGCGGCATTTACTTGCTCAGCGAGCATGTCCAGGCGTTCGCCCATGCTGGCCAGGTAAGTGATTTGCTGTTCTTCCAACCTGGCGAGTTCCCGCAGGTGTTCGCTTTTTTGCTGATCGAGTTCACGGTATGCCAGGCTTGCTCTCTGAATGGCGAGGTCGAGCTGTTTCAGCTGCGCCTGTTCCTTGCGTTGATCGGCCCGTGAAGATTCCAGGCGTTGTTTCAGTTCACCTATGGCCCGGTTTATCTCGACCAGCCTTGATTCCGCCTGCTCCTTGTTGAGTTGTTCCGGCGCAGCTTCTTCCGCGGCGATCAAAGCAAGCAACAGCGTCAGCAGAAACCATTTGGAAGCAGGGTATCTCAGCGAATCAGGCCTCTCCGGCTTCAAATTCAAGCAACGAGTGACCGGTCATCACTTCCGGTTGTGGGAGGCCGAGAAGGGAGAGCATGGTGGGAGCGATGTCCCGAAGTGAGCCGCCTTGTTTCATGGTCGCTTGCCGGCCGTGATAAATGAACGGAACCTTGTTGACCGTGTGGGCTGTGTGGCTTTGCCAGCTGACAGGGTCAAACATCAGCTCGATATTGCCGTGGTCTGCTGTGACCAGCATTTCTCCGCCGGTTGCATCGATGGCCGTGCGCACTTCAGCGAGGCAACGATCGACTGCGACCACGGCCTTCAGCGCAGCGTCCATTTTTCCGGTATGCCCCAC
>JARFQZ010000285.1 GCA_029287515.1 Lysobacterales bacterium | reverse complement strand
GGGGTAGCGACCATTGAAGAAAATGTCCCCCATGTGCAAGACGTTGCTTTCGGAGAAGTAAACAATGCTGTCTCCGTCGGTGTGTCCGCGCGGCACGTGGTGGGCAGTGACTGCTTCACCGTTGAGATGCAGGGTCACCTGGTCATTGAATGTCACCACGGGCAGGGCGCCTTTCGGCCAGGCCGGTGTGGTGTCGTTGAAGAAATGATTGAACTGGTCGGTGGTCATGCGCTCGCGGATATTGTCGTGCGCGATGATGACTGCCCCTGCTTTGCCGATTTTCTCGTTACCGCCAACGTGATCACCATGGTAGTGGGTGTTGATCACGAAACGGATCGGCTGATCGCTGATTGACCGGATAGCGGCCACCAGCTGATCGGTCAATGGCTCGAGCTGATCATCGATGATGAATACGCCGTCCTCCCCGGCTGAAACGGCTATATTGCCGCCGCGGCCTTTGATCATGGTGACGGTTGATGAAAGGGGAGTGGGTACGTAGTCGACCTTGTTTTGCTGCGCAACACCGGGTGATGCGAAGGTGAAAACAAGGCCTGCAATGGCTGCGGCAAGCAGAAACCGGGATGTATGCATGAAAAAGCTCCAGAAAACGAGGGGCTTATTCTACCCGCTGATCAATCACCAACTCCACGGGTTCATTCGAATCCAGCGAAACAGACAGGGGGGTGCTCTGCCAGTCACCCGTATTGGCTGCCGGAGAACCGGTCAGGGAAATCCTGGCCTGTAGCTGCAAGGTGTCTTCGGACGAAATCATTCGCTCTTGCATCATGCTGTCCCCGTCACTGATCGTTATCTCCAGCGGCAGGGCAGGGTCGATGATGCGGCGCACACCCAGAGGAGGACCCATGGCCGGGCCGGAAGACCGGATCATCACGTACAGCACACCGCCGGTAGGAATTCTGGACTGCACTTCATCGCCGGCACGTACCGACACATTGACCCCCTGCCAGCTACCGTCATCAGCAGGTTCAGGTTCTGGTGCGGTTGCCGCCACCCTTTCCGGTTCAGCCGCGGCCATTCCGGATTCGATTTTGAGCTGGTCGATCTGGCTCTGCACAGACTGGGCCACGGTGCTGCCGGGCTCGAGTTGCGCCAACAGGGTTTCCCAGTAGCCAATGGCGGCATTTGCGTCCCCTCTTTGCGACGAGGCAATGCCCAGCAGCCACAGGGCTTTTTGCATGCCCGGGTCCGTCGCCAGCGCCTGTTTCAGGGTCGCGACATTTTCGTCGCTGATCCGCCCATCGGGCGTCAGGAAAATCTCTGTTTCGACCAGGTCAACCATGATCACCGGGTTGCCGGGTTCCAACTGGTTGGCTCTTTCCAGGGCGGCGGCGGCTTCTGTGAAACGTTGGGTCGCCTTGAACGAACGCGCCAGCAGCATCCAGCCGTCCAGGTCCGCGGGATTTTGCTCGAGTCGCGCCTGCAGCCCGGCAATCATCGTATCCATCTCCTGGGAATCGGGCGAGTGCGCCTGGTCCGGGGCCGGGTTTTGTGCGGCTTGTCGGGCGGGAGGTTTGCCAACCACCTTGATGCCTTCCGGCGTCCCCACGTGGGTATACATCCATGCGGCAGTAGCCGGAACAACGAAAACCAGGGCCAGTGCCATCGGTTTCCAGAGCGTTTTGGCACGCAACAATGGAAAAAATGTGATCAGGGCTGCTGCGAACAGCAGCGCTGCGGCGAAGGTCCAAAACACGGGCTTTATCCTTGCTGCCGTTCAGCGGCGAGTCTCTGGTTACGGTTGCGTACGGTGAAAAACACGGCGATGGCGCCGACACCCAGCAGGATGCCCGGCATCAGCCAGAGCAGCAGGGTATTACCACTCATCGCCGGGCGGTAGAGAACAAAGTCGCCGTAGCGGTCAACCATGAAAGTCTTGATCTGGTCATCGCCCTGGCCGTCCATCATCATGTCGTAAATTTCCCGGCGCAAGTCCTGGGCCAGTTCCGCGTCTGAATCAGCCAGGTTCTGGTTCTGGCATACCAGGCAGCGGAGTTCCAGCGTCAAATCGTTGTAGCGCTCTTCCATTGCCGGATCGTCAAACACCAGTGGATCAGCTGCATGAACCGCAGATACCGTCAGCGCCAGTGCCAGTGCCAGCAAAGTGTTTTTCAGCGTCATGGTCCTTTACTCCATTCCCGCACTCTCGGAGCGATTTCTTCCTGAATGACCTCCGGAGTCACCGCGCCGATCTGCTTGAAGACGATCTTTCCTTCAGGATCGACCAGGAATGATTCAGGCGCCGCGTATACGCCGAAATCGATCGCTGTGCGGCCGGTGATGTCGGCAATGTTGAGTTCATAGGGATTGCCGAAGCGTGCCAGCCAGGCCTTGGCGTCAGCTTCTTCGTCCCGGTAGTTCAGTCCCACCACCCGGATCAGGCCGGATCGGGCCAGTTCCTCGATGACTGGATGTTCTACACGGCAGGTTACGCACCAACTGGCCCATACGTTCAAGAGGAAAGGCGTGCCTATGAGTTCCTCGTGAGAAACCATTACGTCGGGCTGCCCCAGCACCGGCAAGTTGAACTCCGGCATGGGCTTGCCGATCAGCGGCGACGGAATCTCGGATTTGTGGTCAGCAATCTTCAGGCCAACGGCCAGCAGAACGCCCAGCGCCAGGAAAATCGCGACAGGAATCAGTCTGCCTATCATGCCGGCGCCTCCACCAGTGAACCGTCCGCCGCCCTGGGTTGGGCGCGGGAGTCGATCGGGCGCCGGTAGCGCCGGTCGGTGGCGGCAATGAAGCCGCCGGCCATCATCAGCAGCGCCCCCAGCCATATAAAGCGGACGAACGGCTTGTGGTACAGCCTGACCGCCCAGGCGGTGCCGCGCTCATCCAGCGGTTCGCCGAGGCCGACGTAGAGATCGCGGGTAAGGCCGGGGTCAAGCGCCGCCTCGGTCATAACCTGGCCGCTGGAATAGCGTCTTTTTTGCGGAAACAGGCTGGTGACGCGTTTGCCGTCCTTGTACACGATGAATTCGCCTTCATCGGCAACATAATTGGGCCCGCGGACACCGCGGGTGCCCTCGAACACGAAGTTGTACCCGGCCAGTTCAAAAGAATCGCCGGCCACCATGCGCAAATGCTTCTCAGAGCTGACAGGGTTGGTCAGCGAGGCTCCGACCAGGAACAGGCCGACGCCGAAATGGGCAATGATCATGCCGGTTTCGCCACGCCCCGGCCTGCGTCCGGGCATTGAGCTCATTCGTTCGCGGTAGTACCGCAAAGAAGCAGCCATGATCCAGAATGCCCCGGCAACTCCGGCGACACCCCAGCCGCCGGCTGTGGGCAGCAGGAAATACGTGGCGACAGCCCCGACCACGGCAAAGAACGCGGGCACCTTGAGTTCGCCCATCACGCGTCTCAAGCTGTCTTGCTGCCATTTGGTATAAAAACCCAGCGGGAGGAGCACGGCCATGGGTACCAACAGCAGCGCGAACAGCGTGCCGAAGTAGGGTGGGCCTACCGAAATCTTGCCGGCATCCAGGGCGTCCAGAAGCAAGGGGTACAAGGTTCCGGTCAGCACCATCGCCGCCATCACAACCAGCAACAGATTGTTGATCAATACCACGGTTTCGCGCGACATACCGGAGAAATTACTGCCCTGGACCATCGCCGGGGCGCGAATGGCAAACAGCAACAGCGAACCGCCGACGACCACCACCAGGTAGGCGAGGATGAACACGCCGCGGGTCGGGTCGGCAGCAAACGCGTGAACCGAGGTCAACACCCCGGAACGCACCAGGAAGGTTCCCAGCAGGCACAGCGAGAAGGCCGTGATGGCCAGAATCAGTGTCCAGTTTCGGAACGTGCCCCGTTTTTCGGTTACCGCCTGCGCGTGGATCAGCGCTGTGCCCACGATCCATGGCATGAAAGAGGCGTTTTCAACCGGATCCCAGAACCACCAGCCGCCCCAGCCGAGTTCGTAGTAGGCCCACCAGCTGCCCAGTGCAATACCAAGCGTCAGGAATGCCCAGGCAATGTGCGTCCATGGCCGCGACCAGCGCACCCATTCGCGGGTAACTTGCTGGCCCAGCAGGGCCGCGACCGCGAAGGCGAAAGATACCGAAAATCCGACATAGCCCATGTACAGCATGGGTGGATGAATGATCA
>JARFQZ010000231.1 GCA_029287515.1 Lysobacterales bacterium | reverse complement strand
GGTGAGTTCACGAAACGCGGCAAAGTACCGGACGGTCAGGTTCATCTTTCATCCACCCAGACGGTACATTTCAACTTTTTCCTGGTCGTGCCCGGGCTGGCCCCGCTCTTCACTGTAACGGTCGTTGCGCCTGGCCCAGATGTCGCTGACTTTTTGTTGCAGGTCATCCCGGTCTTCACTGTGGCGGATCAGGGGCATCAGGTTGGTGCCCTTGTTTGAAAACAGGCAGGTGTAGAAGATCCCGTCAGCAGTTATCCTTGCGCGGGTGCAACCGCCGCAGAATGGCTGCGTGATGGAACTGATGAAGCCGATTTCTCCCTGCCCGTCAACATACTCGAAACGCCTCGCAGTTTCTGCCGGATTACCGGATTGCACCCGGTGTAACGGCCATTTCTCGTTGATTCTTTCAACCCACTCGGCATTCGGGACCACGTCGCTTTCGCTCCAGTGATTACTGTTGCCGACATCCATGAACTCGATCAATCGAACCCGGTGCGCCGTTCCGCGAAAATGTTCCAGGAGGTCCATCACGGTGTGATCATTGATTCCTTTTTGCACCACCGTATTGATTTTCAACTGATGGAAGCCGGCCGACTCCGCTGCGGAAATGCCGTCGAGGATCTGGTCGAGGTTTGCCTTGCCCCCGCTCATCCTGGAAAGCACTTCAGGGTCCAGCGTATCGAGGCTGACCGTAATGCGATCGAGGCCTGCTGCGGCAAGGTCCCGGGCAAGGCGGGGCAGCATGACGCCGTTGGTGGTCAGGGCAATGTCTTCGAGTTCCGTAATTCCAGCCAGTTGTTCCACCAGGGCAGGTAAGCCCGGCCGCAGCAGGGGCTCGCCCCCGGTCAGCCGCAGCTTCCTGACGCCCAGCCCGACGAAGGCACGGACCAGGTCCTCGATCTCGTGATCGGTCAGCAGCTTTTCCAGTGGCAGGAACACGCCGCGTCCGTTCAATGAATCGGAGGGCATGCAGTAGGTACACCTGAAATTGCAGCGGTCGATCACCGAGACCCGCAATTCCCGCAGGGAACGCTGGAACCTGTCCTGCAGAGGAACGGTCTCGGTGAACTTCAGCGGCAGAGGCATATCCATGGTTTTTGCCGTGTATCAGGATTCCTTGGTGTCCAGCTTCAGTTGGGCTTTCTTGACTTCCTGGTGGTGTTCCAGGGTGCGGCGGTAAACATCGACTACCTTGTCTACTCCGCTGGGTTCCAGCGCGCCGTCGTTACCGGCGGCAACGTAGGTTGCGTAGACCCCGGATGCCGTCATTAGTGCACCTGAAACCAGGTTCGGATCGATTCCTTCCTTCCTGAATTCATTGGCCAGTTTAATGAACTTGTTGGTGCAGTTCTGGTGGTGTTCCTTATCGTTCACTTGCGAGCTCCGGCAGAATGATTTGAATCGCATATTGTATGCAGAATCGAGCCGCTTTGCGCGGTTCAATTCAATTTTCAGCGTTCGATGATGTAGTTGATGTCCAGTCCTGTCTCCCGTTGCCCCGAGGTTGCGGTGACACCGAAGCCTCTGCCCAGATCGTAACGGACTTTGAGTACATTGCCGTCTTCAAAAACGCCGATGCCATAACTGACATACAACCGGGGTAATACGTACATGCCCACATCCACGGCCCCCACGCCCTGCTCGTAGTTGAAATCACTGCCGGTCACCAGCAGCGTCTGCGCCCTTTCCCTGGTGGTCATGGGCACTGTGTACGGTTCGACCACCGGGCGCTTGAGAGTGCCGGCGACCATCAGTCCGGCTCTGCGGACCTGTGAGTTGCCGAATATCTCACGCTCTGCACGGATATTCAGGTGCGGATTATCGGCGGGCGTGTCGGTAAAACTGACCCTGCCCCTGGTGATCCTGAGAAATTGCCCGAAGGCCTGGATATCGCCGGTGCCATTGAAGCTGCCGTTGGCAACAGGGATCAGATCACCCTGCCAGTTGAACTGTGCTGCACCGGTTACATCGATTTGCGCAACATCGAGATCCACCAGCACTTCCTCACCCAGTTCAACCATGAGGGTCCCCTGCAGCTTGATCTCGTTTTCCTTCAGGAAATCCTGCTCCACGGCCGGAAGTTCCCCTGCCACGATCACCACATCAGCACTTTGACGGACACTGGCCTGGGGCAGGTAGCTGGGCGCAATCCGGGTTGCCGGGATGTCCACGCGCCCATTGATCGTCAGCGTCTTATCCTGCCAGGATAATTGCACATCAGGATTTGCGATGACTGTCAGGTCGGGGACATCAATTACCGTCAGGTTCTGCCCCTTCAGCTCGAAATCGATCACCGGTGAGAGAATGTCTGCGAATAATATCTGCGTGCTGATCTCGCCGCTGCCTTCGCCGGCTGTGAAGGTTCCGTTCAGCATCATCTGGTCCTGTTTACTGACTTCGCCAACCAGATTGATGTCCGAAAACGAGAATCCGGACGCCTGGTTACTGATGGCGCCGTTGCTGAGCGAAGCGTTGCCCTTGAATGTTGGATCGGATATCGTGCCGTTCAGTACAAGGTCCATGTCGAGCACACCATCGATCGTATTGAAAACCGGGAAGATCTTGCCCACGGAACCAATATCGCTCAGGTCGATCCGGGCAGTCCCCTGAATCGGACTGTCTGTTCCCTCGCGCAAATCAGCAGCGCTGAAATTGACGTCTATTGCACCGTTCCCAGGGAATGAAAGATCCAGAATCCCACTCTGCAACCGGCCATTTATCACGTCAAATCCAAACAGCCCTGGACCGGTCTCCAACTGGATATCGTCCTCTCCTTCCAGGGTGATAGCACCAGGAGACATTTCGATCCGGGCATTGCCTGAACGATTGCCGCCTGCCGCCTGTCGCCAATCGAAAGCTCCGCTAAGAACCTGGTTAAAGCGCACATCCGACTCCACGAAAAGCTCGAGCAGGCTTAACGGGATCGCAGACAGTTCGGTGGATAAATTGATTTCATCCGGCGCCTTCCATGAAGCCGCCGCGCAAAGCGTTGCGTTTCGTGTGCCGGTCAGGCAAAGGTTCTGCAAGCTTAACTGGTCGCGAGTTATTTCGAGTGGTGCAGGCTGATCCAGCGATATGGAGAACTGGTCGCGTTCGAGTTCGAAATTCGCCAGCTGTCCGCGCCAGCCCGAATTCACCGGGTCAGACCAGTCGACCACAGAACCCTGGAGGCCAATATGGATGGTCCTGTTTTCAACGGCGGCGAGAATGTCCAGTTTTTCCAGTGGATTTCCGGAATTGAATCCCAGTGTCAACGATTCCAGGTCGGTCTCGCCTAACGTCAGACCTGACATAACCAGTTCATTCTGCCGGGTTTCAATCTCGTCTACGGTGATTGAGCCGAATAGCAATTGCTGTGCCGTGAGCGTCCCGGATATGGATGGGGAGTCGGGGTTCAACGAGACCGAGCCACGTGAACTCAGGGAGCCGCCTAACTCGTCGTGAAAATGTGACAGGGCCTTGATGTCGGCTGCGAACCGGATGCCTTCCGGCGCATAGGGGTCGCCATGAAGCGTCAGTGAAGAGGCACCGGAAGTCACTTCCAGGGAACGCACATTTATCCGGCCTTCGCCGAGTTTGATTCCGCCGCTGGCGCTCAGGGGGATTTGCCTGAGCACACCTTCGAGCCGCTGAATTTCGAAGTCCGCAGCCAGGGGTTCAAGTTGCCCGCCAGCGTTGAATTCAGCGCTGAATATGCCGGGGAAATCCTCGACCAACGCCGCTGTATGAATATCCCGGGCGCGCAGCGCCAACTGGAACGGTTGCTTGCCGGTCCAGCTGAAAGAGACATCTCCCGCCAGGGTTCCTCCCAGGACAGCTCCTTCGTGTACCCGGACTTCGAGTGACTCAAGGTCACCCGCTCCGCTCAATTGCAAACGGCCTTCCGGGAATTCAGCAGCCTGGAAATCCAGCCAGCCATTCAGTTGCCAGTTTTCCGGAGAACCCGAGACATCGAACCGGCCCTCCCTGCTGGCGAACTGTGGAACCGCCGCCGCGGGCGGCCAGCTCAGTGCTTTCCAGCCCAACTGCCCCGCCACGACTCCCGAGGGTAAATCGAACAGGCCACTGCCCGAGGCAACAAACGGGGTGTCGCTGACCGACAGCTTAAAAGCGGGAACAGAAATTTCGTCACCGCTCCATTCCAGCGCCAGTTCCCCCGCCAAGTGATGATGTTCCGGCCAGTCTTCCACCCAGGCGATGGGATTCAGCCGCTTCAGGACCGCGTTTGCAGCAACTGTCAGGTCTTTTTCCCACGAAATGTCAGCTTGCGATTGCAGCGACAGTTGAGACCCGTCCAGTGAGATGTTTTCTGCAGAAAATGTGTCTGTACCGCCGTTACCCGCCAATTCGAGCCTGCCGGGTTCCAATCCCGGCAGCAGCAGGTTGGTATCGAGTTCCAGCCGGTAGGCTGACCATCGCCCCTGGCTTCGAGCCACCAGGTCCGCCAGGCTGACGTCCGGCTCTGTCGCGGTCAACGGCCAACGCAGGTCAGGCGCATTGAGTTCCACATCCCATTCCGGATCATCCAGCAGTCTCGCCAGGCTGCCGGTCAACCGGGCGATGGGCGCCTGGCTGTCAATCTCTAGCTGGAGGCGCTCCAGTGATCCGGACATCCGCCCGGTGACGGGGAATTCTCCGGCGGTTTTGAATTGCACATCCAGTGAATGCGGTGGAGTAAAGCCCAGCTGCCCTGCCAGGCTCAGGTCATGGGCTTCGGTGGTCAGGGAAAGCCCGTCCACCGTCAGCGCGTCGTGGACGCCGCCGCTGGCGGTAACAGCCTGCAGCTGAATGATGTTTTTCCCCGAAGCATCGAGGTAGTCGATGCGGTTCAGGTCGATGTCTTCAACGTGAACAGGCACCGGCAGGGAAAGTCCCCGGATTACCTGGTGCAGGTCAACCGGATCATCCGAATCCTGGCCGGATGTTTCGAGTGCCTTGATGGTGATTGCCTCGGCATGGACCCGGTCAACCTTCACCGCAGGCGGAAGCAGATCGATATTGACGGCCGTGGTGATCATCGTGATCTCAACTCGCGTGGTGTCGTTTTCAAAATACAGGCCTTCCAGTTTCAGACCGGAACCAAGGTCACCGGAGATCGAGGAAGTGCGCAGCACAAAAGCAGGCGATGAGCCCAGCTTATTGAACATCCAGCGGGCGCCGGACTCGGTATGAAGCAACACTATCCAGGCGCCGATGCCTGCACCGAGCAGCAATACCGGAAGGATGAGCAGCAGAATTACTTTTCGCAGGCTCATAACAGCGGTGTCCCGATGGTGAAATGAATACGCCAGGGATTGCCCGGTTCGTCAATGGCATTCGCAACATCAAGCCGGATGGGGCCGGCAATCGAATACCACCGGATACCCACACCCACGCCCTTCCTCAGCTTCATCCTGTCCCAGTCGTTGAAGGCATTACCCACGTCGAAAAATGCGGCCGCGGACCATTTTTCGAGGAACCGGTATTCCAGCTCGGCGCTGCCGGTGATGATGTTGTTCGACCCGACATTGTTGTTGCTGAGGTCTTCGAAGCCGTAACCTCTGACGCTCTGGCTGCCGCCCGCCTTGAATCGGTAGAGGTATGGAAGCTCGGTGACCGACAGGCGAATGAGCTTGCCATCCGCTTCCGTGGTTCGTTCAAGTACATCTGCGTTGGAATAACCCACTTCTCCACGCAACAGCAACTTCCAGCGTTTACTCCAATTCGTTATCCACGCAGAAGACACGTAGACCTGGCTGAAATCGAAATCGGACCCCCAGGCGGTATTGGATGTGAAAATGTGTGCCCTGTGACGGCGCCCCATGGTTTCGAATCCATTTCCCCGGACGGAAGGCCAGTCCCAGCTGACCCCGACGGAAAGGTTTTCGCTGGGCTCGCTGACCGTTTCGCGTTCTTCTTCCTCCAGGCGGGCCATGGGCTTTGCATCCGGCCCAGGTTCGACCGGAGAGAAGGAATTCGTCTCTTTCAGAAATTCCACGAACCAGTGTTCATGAATCTGTTGGCGGCCTTCGTCCAGCCCCCTGACAATCAGCCAGCCTGGCCTGAAACTGTAATCGTAGACATTACCCTCGGCAATGGTGACGGAATCCTCCACGATATCGCCCGGGCGCACCTTGAATTTCTGCCGCTGGGTCCTGAACGCCAGTTCAGCGGTCCAGTACTGCCGGGCCGCCACCGTGCGCGGTTGCCGGTAGTTGGTGCGAAACTGCAACTCATTGCGAACCTGCTGCCAACCTATGCCGACATCGAGACTGTCACCACGAGTGGAAAGAAGATGCCGGGTCCACATGGCTTGCGCCCTTATTCCGGTATCCGTGCCGTATCCAATGCCCCCCTGGTAGGTGTTCCGTTTTCGTTCTTCCATGTTCAGGACCAGGTTCACCCGCGGAGGAACTTCCTCCAGGCGGCGTTCTTCGACGACTTCTATATTTTCGAAATAGCCGGTCCGCCAGAGATCGAGCCGGAATTGTTCCAGCAACCACTCGTCATAAGGCTGTCCCTCGGTGAATCTGGGCAGGTTCTCCAATACCACCGGGGTGACACTGTCCTGGTTGAAAACAATCGTTCCCATCAGGGCCTGCATACCGGTATCGAGAGTGAGAACCAGGCTGGCCTGGTTGTTGACCAGGTCCAGCCTGATTTCCTGCTGGATGAATTTCGCATTCAGATAGCCGTGTGCGCTGCACAGGCGGAGTGCGGTGTCCTTGAGTTCTTCCCAGGTGGCCTGGTTGATGATTTGTCCGGTGACCAATGGCCAGTTGCCCCGCCATTCCTGCAGGCCGGAGTCTTCCCTGCCATCACCGGTCACCGTGATTTCATAATCGGTGATAATCACCGGCGGGCCTTTTTCAACGTTCAGAACGATCCGCCAGTTTCTGTCGCCAGTGGAAATCAATTCACTGCTGACCTTCGCATCGTAATAGCCAAAAGGCCTCAGCGCTGCCGCCGCCTGCAGTTCGGCATCCGCCACCATCTGTTCCAGCCGTCGGCGTGACAAGCGCGTGTTTCCGGCGATCCGAAAAATTTGCGTTCTTGCCTCGACATTTTCGAGCAATACGCCTTCAACGCCATTGACCGCAAGCTCGAGTTCGTCACCGAGTGCGGTCGTCGAGAGAAATATCCCGAGTAAGCAGCAGCTCAGCCGGACAAGAAATTTCATCTGGTCAGGGTGGAAAAAATCGCCATTGTGTTATCGTGCACTATCAGCCGAAAATGTACACCCTCTCAACGGAAAATTTGTTCGGAGCAGACATGACGGACTGCATTACTGCATTGGAATACGAAGGTGGAATCATCGCGATCGACAGCGGCCAGGTGAGGCCACAAATGGCGGCCTGTTACCTGCTGGAGACGGATTCGGCAGTCGCAGTCATCGAGGTGGGCAACAACGAAAGCGCCGACAGGATCATCAAGGTGCTGCAGAGCAGGGGCAGGGATGTGGCGGAAGTCAGCCACGTGATCGTGACGCACGTTCACCTGGATCATGCCGGCGGAGCGGGAAAGTTGATGCAGGAATTACCCAATGCCAGTTTCCTCGTGCATCCGCGCGGCGCCCGGCACATGATCGATCCATCCCGGCTGGAAGCCAGCGCCCGGGCTGTGTATGGAGATGAGACATTCGATGAAATGCATGGCACGCTGATTCCCGTGCCAGAGGACCGGGTAGTGATTGTCGACGAAGGTGATTCCACCGAGGTAGGCAAAAGGCGGCTGGAGTTTATCGACACGCCGGGCCATGCCCGCCACCACTTCTGTGTCTGGGATGAACAGACCCGGGGCTGGTTTACCGGGGATACCTTCGGCATTTCCTACCGTGAGCTGGACACGGCCGGGGGACCGTTCATTTTTCCGACCACTACGCCGATTCAATTCGATCCGCCAGCGCTGAAAGCGTCCATCAGGCGCATGATGGAGTCAAAGCCCGAGAACATGTACCTGACACACTTCGGGCGTGTCCGGGATACTGAGCGGCTGTCACTGGACATGCTTTCTGGCGTCGATTACCTGGCGGAACTGGGTGAACGTCACGACGGGGACGAAAACCGCACCTCGAACATCCAGTCGGAGTTGATGGACTGGTTGATCTCGCGGGCTCGTACGCACGGCGTCACCTGCTCGGACGATGATCTGAGCGAAGTTTTTGCCGGAGACGTGTTGCTCAATTCCCAGGGTATCGAATTCTGGCTCGATCACGGGCGGGATTGATTAGCCGCCCGAGATGACCACTTCCTGGCCGGGCTGAAGCCGTTCGGCCCCGCGCGTGATGACGCGGTCGCCACCATTGACGTCACCAATCACCTCGACCAGGCTGCCAAGGCCAATGCCGGTATCCACATTGACTTTCTCGACGACGTTGTCGCTGGTCACC
>JARFQZ010000150.1 GCA_029287515.1 Lysobacterales bacterium | reverse complement strand
GCCGATGCCCAGCAACACCAGTGCGGTCCAGTAGTTGAGAATACTGGTATCAAACAGCGCCACTAACAGGCAAAACAGGTAGATGGCCAGGCCGGACCAGAGCATGCCGCTGAAACCCAGGCGGGCCAGCAGAGAGGCATAAAGCAGTGACGGCAGGTACATCGCTGCGATGTGCGACTGGATCACGAACTTGGTGGCTTCCAGACTGTGCCCGGCGTGGTTGTGCATGCTGATCGGCGTGGCCACCATCAGGAAGCTCATGACTCCGTAACCAATGGCGGCAGCGGACACCGCGACGATGATGGGCGGCGAGCGGAGAATTTCTCTCAGAGGCCGCCCTGCCCGCTTGTGCTCCCCACCGGCCACGTTTGTGTCTCTGTAAAAGCTGATGATCACCAGCCCGGCCAGGTAACTCAGGCTCAACAGCAGAAAAGAGCCGGCGTAATCAGTAGCGAGAAGCGCCCTGCCCCGCACGGCCAGTTCCGGCCCGATAAAAGCCGCCAGGACGCCGCCGAACAGCAATACCGAGGTCGCCTTGGGCGCCATCTCAGCGGGAACCGCCTCGAGCGCTGCGAAACGGTATTGATGCCCTGCAGCAGCAGCCCAGCCGATCAGGAATGCGGCCATGCAGAAACCAGCGAACGATGAAGCAACCAGACTGAATGCGGCCACGAGGGCCGAGCCGATCGCCAGAAAGCCGTATCCAATGAAAACCAGGCGTCTGCCAAAGCGGTCAAGTAGGCGACCCGTGGGAAGCGTCGACGAAGCCACACCGACCACCACGAGTGCGACGGGAAGCGTTGCCAGATCGAGCGAAGGCGCAAATTGGGTGCCGATGATACCCGCCAGCAGCACCATCATGGAGGTGCCTGCCATCATCAGCGATGCGGCAATGGTCAGCTGCCAGACTGTCGATGGAATGGACTTCAAGTGCCTGGGAGCCGGCCAGGCCGGCTCTCCGAAGCCGGTTGGGTCACCAGGATGTGCTTATTGCCAGAAACGGCCCGTGCTGCGTGCTTTCCGCCTTGCCGCGCCAATCACTCTTGTCGATATCGACGTCCAACTGGAAGAAGTTATAGTAGAGAGAAACGCCAAAATGTCTCCAGATCGACCAATCCACACCCGCCTGGGCATTCCAGAGCCCTCCGGAATAATCGCCGACGCTGGCGCTCAACCAATCCACGCGGGCATGAAACAACCACTTGGGCGACCAGGAATAGCCATACCAGGCACCGATATTGGGTAGCGGAACTTCAGCACTCACCGTTTGCCGGCCGAATTCGAGGTCGCCCTCGCTGGTAAGAATCTGGCCCTGGAGAAAGGTGTCCAGCTCCAGCCAATGCAGGCCCGCCCCAAGGCCCCATTCCTGATTGGGTTTGTTACCGAATTTGCGGCCAAAAAACAGCCGGGCCACGGATAAATCCATACCGGTGGTAGCGAAAGTGCCCTCCTTGAACACGACATCTCCCCACTCGATGTCTTCTTCCAGTGCCGCTCCGCCGGAATCGCTGACTGTCCAGTACTGGCCGAAAAGCGACCATTTCTCACCGAAGCGCCACCGGCCATTCACCGCCCAGGTTGCCTCCCTGTCGCTGAGTTTCAGGTCTTCCTCGAAGTCGATTTCCTCCTCGGGCTCGGTGCCATCGACCCGGATTTTCAGCGACTTGTCGGGCCAGAATCCACCCGCGGAAAGGAGGAATCGGTCACTCAGCGCGGGATGGTAGTCCTGGCTGTCCTGTGCAAGAACGGGAGCAGACCCGAGGGTGAAGAGAATTGCTGCCACGGTTACCAGTTTGAAAATCTTCATCTGCTTCTTCCTTTGGGCGTACCGGTGGACGTTAGTGGTTGGAAGGGTCATTTTACACCACTTCTGCAAACACGTTGATCTGCGATCTCTCGTCCGCGTGATGAAACTCAATGCTGATGGGCTGCTATCCCCCGGGCCCGACAACAAGTGATGGTGTCAGGTACCAGACAGATGCAGGCATTTGGCACGTGGGTCCCCGGGCGGGCCCTGCTCCAACAGCCAGGCCGGACTTACCAGTTGAACGTCATGGAAACAACCGGCCCGCTGTAGCTCATCTTCGCGCCGCCGATCCAGTCGCCATCATCCACCGACAATTCGAGATCGAAATACTGATACGAGAGATCGAAACCGACGTGTTTCCAGGCCTGGAAATTGACGCCTGCGTTGAAGTTCCACATGGTGCCGTCATAGACGTCGATATTGGCGCTGATCCAATCCACGCGGCCATGTAACAACCACCGCTTTGCCGGCGAAAAATTGTACCAGGTGCCGATGTTGGGCAGGGGCTGACTGGCGCCCACGTCCGCTCGCTGGTACCCGGTGGTCTCGTCGTTGATCCTGACTTCACCGCCGATAAATGCGCCGAGGTCAAGATTGTGAATGCCCGCACCCACACCGAAATCATGTTGAGGTTTCTTGACAATACTGTAGCCGAGAAACAGCCGGGCTATCGATATGTCGACGCCACCCTCAACGAAAGTGCCTTCACGGAAGATCAGGCCCTCCCACTCCACATCCTCAGACAGCGTTGCATTGCCCGAGGCGTCAGTTTCGAAATACTGACCCCACAGGGACCATTTGCGTTTTTTTCCGAACTTCCAGCGCAACTGTGCATTGAACAGGGTAGCGGTCTCGTCAACGCCAACCGAGTCTCCAAAATCGATGTCGTCGCTGATATCCCCGCCCACCCCGGCGCTGAGCTTGAACGCATTATCCGAGCGAAAGAGGCCAACACCCAGAATGAAATTGTCCGAAAGAGCCGGGTGAAAATCAGAATCCTGATCCTGGGCCAGTAGACTGCCTGAAGCTGACACCAGCAACAGGGCGAAAATGCAAAGGAACAGGCTGTTTTTCATGATAAATCCCCGAGTGTTAGCTTGTTTTTGGACTGTTTTCGAAAAGACCTGATGACAAGAATCGATTTTATCACTATGCCGCCCGGGAATGGGATGACATAGATTGGGTCAATGATGCGCCTGACCTCCCCCATGACCCGCTACCAGTGTCATGAACATCCACAGGGCCAGCACAACCAGGCTGAAACCGACGATGCGGCGCACCAGTTTGTCGCTCAGAAAAGTGTTCAGCGCCGGCGCAGCGAGGGTCAGCCCCAGCATGGCGGGTAACGTACCCAGACCGAAGGCCAGCATGGTGGCGCCGCCCGGAGCCATTC
Source organism: Lysobacterales bacterium (assembly GCA_029287515.1). Taxonomy (GTDB): domain Bacteria; phylum Pseudomonadota; class Gammaproteobacteria; order Xanthomonadales; family SZUA-36; genus JAHEFT01. The sequence continues at coordinate 498 of JARFQZ010000150.1, read as the reverse complement.
CGCCGGTGGAGGCAGCCGTCATCAGCACCGTGTACACCAGCCCGCAGGGGAGGAATCCCCAGCACAGCCCCAGCCCCAGACGGCCCAGAGAGTCATGTCGCTGGCTGATACGGGTTGCCAGCGGCATGATTTTCTTCCACAGCCCTGCCCCGCCCCGTTCGAGGATGTCCAGTCCGCGCCAGTCGATCAGGAATCTCAGCCCAATGAACAGCACCATCAGCGCGGTAAGCGCGCGCAAATATTTACCCGCGGATTTCAGGGCCATGATGTCACCCGCAGCGCCCAGAATTCCGCCGGCGATGGCCCCCAGGATCATGTAGCTGAGCATTCTTCCGTCGTTGTATTGGAGGGCAGTCATGGCCATCCTTGAGGTTCCGCTGCCGGACAAGGCTCAGAGGCTGCCGGCAATGCCGCCGCACATTCCGAAACAGTGGCCGCTGCCCAGCAGCCCGGCGATGAATGCGGTTACCAGAACAGCGGGATCGAAAGCATTCATTG
>JARFQZ010000114.1 GCA_029287515.1 Lysobacterales bacterium | reverse complement strand
CGCACGCCCAGCAGCAGTTCGCCTACCGGCAATTTCAGCCGGGCAAACAGCTGATCGCAGGCAACGCCTTCACGTGTCAGCGGCTCACACAGGTCAGGACTCTGCGTTTCTATCCCATAGACCAACCGCTGCAACGGACTGGCTAACGGCCGGCTGTCGAGTCCCCAGTCATTGGCATGATTGATCAGCAGCCCACTGGCGGCAAGCAGCAACAGCCAGAGTGAAATAAAAACCGCAAACCGGCGATGCCAGCGGGCGATGGCCTTGCGGCGCCTGGCCTGGTCAACGGTCATCTGCTTTCTCCCGAACGACTTCATCCAGCAGAAGGGCCAGCTTTACCTGTCGGTTAACGGCACTGACCGACATCGTGGCGCCGGTGATGCCATCAATGTAGCGGTCCAGCGACTGGTCGTCTTCAAGTGCGGCGTTTTCATATTGTCGTGTGAAGGCATCTCGGTGGACTTCGGAACCCCGGCTTTCCCTGAACACCAGCACCCGGACCTGTTCGACGCGGCCCTGATCGATAATGATTCCGCTGGTAATAGGTTCGGTTTTGCCGATCTCGTCGAGCACCCAGGCGGTTTTACCTTCTTTTTCACAATAACGGACCCGCACACCCGGGAACGGGTGGTCCACCAGCTTTTCGATCCGGGACTTCGTGTCTTTCTTGAGCCACAGCACCTGCTTCTGGCATCCGGACAGGTTCTGCTCCAGGAACTCGCCCGGCTCCTGGTAAACAGTCTCCATCGCAAATGCGACCTGGCTGGCCACGAGGACCAGCCAGGCCGCGATCGGCATCACACGAGGAGGGAGTAGTGACACGTTCAGAATTGGTACCCCACGCCGAGATTCCAGCCATCCAGTTCTTTCTTGCCGTCCGGGGCATCCTGGTCCTGGTAATCGAGTTTGAAAACCACGTTCGGGTGCAGCCAGTAATTGACGCCGATATCCCACTGCGAGTACTCGGTATCGTCGCTGTTACCGGCCTTGTTGTCCCAGCGGTTGTAGCGGGCGAACACACCCCATTTATCATTAAAGCGCCAGCTGGGCTCGATATACCAGCCGTTCTGGCGGTCCGCGCCGATCGCTTCCGGACCTTCACCGTCCAGCGACCAGCCGGCATACAGTGCACGCAGGCCAAACGCCTTGTGCCGCCAGCTGACGTGGCCGGTGTACAGCCACGCGCTGCCTGCGGTCGGGTCGGTTTCCTGGGTTATGTCATCCTGGTACTGGATACTGGCCGACAACTCGAGCCCGGGGACGCCCAGCCAGCGGATGCGGCCGGTTGCGGCGCCGGAATCGAACTTCGCCTTGGCCACTTTCTGACGGCCGGCTCGCACGGTGTAATTGTCATCGGCGGTCGTGTAGAGGCCGGAGTGGATGGCAGCGTCGTAACGCCAGGCGTCAGCAAAGCCACCGTGAGCCTGCAGGCCAGCTTCCCACCAGGTGGTTGGAATGATGTTTTTTTCGACCGGGTTGCGCTCCACCCCGTAAAACGTCGGCGGCTCATGGGTTTCGTTCAGAATCCCTACCGGTATCAGGAACACACCGGCGCGCAAGCTTTGATTCGTCGCCCAGTCGTATTCCACATAAGCCTGCTCCAGCTCAACTTCGCCGGGCTGGCCGTCACCGGACAGGGCATGCTCGATCTCCAGCTCGCTCATGAAACGGGTGCGTTCATTGAAATCATGGGCGAAATACAGGACGAATCGATGGAAATCAATTTCGTTGAAATCCTCACCGTTGGCCTGGTTTTCCAGCATGTTGACGTGCAACTCGCCATAACCGCCGAAGTAGCTCTGTCCGGCACGGGTGTAACCGGCGAACTGCTTGTCGGTAGTGGTGTAAGGCGACGCCGACTGGGTTTCCATGCTGTCAGCCAGGATCTCGGCTTTCTCGTTGGCCTCGCTGGCCACCTGCGAGTTGGCGTCCACCTGTTCCTTGAGCTCCAGGACCACCTCGCGGGTTTCGTCCAGTTGCTTCAGAAGCAAGTCGATCTGTTGCTGTTGCGCCTCGATAACAGATTGCAGGTCTTCCGTCTGCGGACCGGCCGCAAGTGTTGCTGTGCTGGCTGTCAGAAGTGCAATCATCAAGAAGGTTCTCATTGCCTTTTTCCTGCGTCATATCTATTGGACGCAGAAAGTGTAATGAGACCATATCTTAAATGCAAATGATTCTCATTAGCAATTGATCCAGATCATTTTTACCTGGAAAAAACCGTGATTCGGGGCAAAATAAAACCCCCGGCGTTGACCCGCCGGGGGTTTTCTGGTCGCTCTTTTACTGGCTTCTAGAGCCCTTTGAACACCTCGTCCAGGGTGTCCTTTGCGTCACCGAACAGCATCCGCGTATTGTCCAGGAAGAACAACGGGTTTTGCACGCCGGCATATCCCGTCGCCATGCTGCGCTTAAGCACGATGGACGTGGTGCCCTTCCAGCATTCGAGTACCGGCATGCCCCCGATCGGGCCATCCGGGTCGGTCAGCGCGGAAGGGTTGACGATATCGTTGGCGCCGATGATGATCGAAACATCGACATTCGGAAAATCGTCGTTGATCTCGTCCATCTCGAACACGATGTCATAGGGCACCTTGGCCTCGGCCAGCAACACGTTCATGTGGCCCGGCATGCGCCCCGCGACAGGGTGAATGCCAAAACGGACGTTGACGCCTTTGTCCCGCAGCGTCTGCGTGATTTCGTGCACGATGTGCTGCGCCTGGGCGACGGCCATGCCGTAACCCGGGATGATCATCACTTCCCTGGCGCTGGTCAGCAATCCGGCTGTTTCTTCCGGATCGATCGGGGCCACCTCGCCCTGGTCTTCACCGCCCGCGGCAGCGGTACCTTCACTGGTACCGAACCCGCCTGCAATGACGGCCAGAAACTTGCGGTTCATCGCGCGGCACATGATGTAGCTGAGGATGGCGCCGCTGGAACCGACCAGTGCACCGGTGACGATCAGCAGGTCGTTGCCCAGCATAAAACCGGTTGCCGATGCGGCCCAACCGGAATAGCTGTTGAGCATGGAGACCACGACGGGCATATCTGCACCACCGATGGCCATCACCATGTGGATGCCGAACAGCAGGGAGACGACTGTCATGATGATCAGCGGCTCAATACCGCCGCCGGCAGCTGACTGGACCACGAACTCATACCCGAACCAGATCACCGCGAGCAGCAGCGCCAGGTTCAGCCAGTGGCGCGCCGGGAGCGTCAATGGCTTGCCGCCAATGCGCCCGGACAGTTTGCCGAATGCGATCACGGAACCAGAAAACGTTACGGCGCCAATCAGGATGCCGAGATAGGTTTCGATGTCATGGATGGTCAGCTCGACCCCCAGGTAATGGGTCAGCCGGTCCGGGTCCATGAAGTTGGCGAAACCGACAGCGACTGCGGCCAGGCCCACCAGGCTGTGCAGGATGGCCACCAGTTCCGGCATCTGCGTCATCTGCACGCGGCGTGCGGCAATGATGCCCACGGTGCCACCAACGAGCAGTGCGACGATCAGGTAAGGATAGGCCTGTGTTACGTCTCCGGCGATCGTGGCGACCAGCGCAATCGCCATACCGGCGATGCCGTACCAGTTACCCCGGCGGGCGGTTTCCTGGTTGGAAAGGCCGCCCAGCGCGAGAATGAAAAGGATGGTCGCGATAATGTACGAGACCTGGATGATTCCTTCGTTTACCTCAAACATGACGACCTCACTTCCTGAACATTTCAAGCATGCGGCGCGTTACCGCGAACCCGCCGAAGATGTTGACGCTTGTAATCAGCACCGTGCCGATGGCAATCCACTTGATCACCTCGTTTTCGGAACTGATCTGTATCAGCGCACCGATGATGATGATGCTCGATATTGCGTTGGTTACGCTCATCAGGGGCGTGTGTAATGCCGCCGTGACATTCCAGATCACCATGTAGCCGACAAAGCAGGCCAGCACGAAGACCGTGAAATGAGCCATGAATGAAGCCGGCGCCACGGCGCCAAGCCCCAGCAGCGCCAGTCCGGCGACGACCATGCCGATGGCAGGTCCCATGAATGAACGCTTTTTCTCAACTACCGGTGCTACCGGCGCCGGTTCAGGCGCTTTCTTGGGCGGCGCCGCGGAAAGCTTGGGCGCAGGAGGCGGCCAGGTGGTTTCACCATTGATACAGACCGTGGCGCCACGGAAAACTTCGTCTTCCATGTCGACATTGATCTGTCCGTCTTTTTCCGGCGTCAAATCGGTCAGCAAGTGACGCAGGTTAGTTGCGTAAAGCTGGCTGGATTGTGCCGCCAGGCGGCTCGGCATATCAGTGTATCCGATGATGGTGACGCCGTTGTGATCGATCACTTTTTCGGGTTGGGTCAGTTCACAATTGCCCCCTTGCTCGGCCGCCAGGTCGACGATGACGCTGCCGTCCTTCATTGACTCTACCATTTCAGTGGTGATCAGCACCGGGGCGGGTTTGCCTGGAATGAGCGCCGTGGTGATGATGATATCCACATCCCTGGCCTGCTCAGCGAACAGCTCCATTTCGGCCTTGATGAACTCGTCGCTCATCACCTTGGCGTAACCGCCTTCACCCGAGCCGTCTTCGTCTTCGAAGTCCAGCATCAGGAACTCGGCGTCCATGCTTTCGATCTGCTCTTTCACTTCAGGCCGGGTATCGAATGAGCGGACAATGGCGCCCATGCTCTTGGCGGCGCCGATCGCCGCAAGGCCGGCTACGCCCGCACCGATGATCAGTACCTTGGCCGGCGGAACCTTACCTGCGGCGGTAATCTGGCCGGTGAAAAACCGTCCGAAATGCTGGGCGGCCTCCACTACTGCGCGATAGCCGGCAATGTTCGCCATCGAACTTAATGCATCCACTTTCTGGGCACGCGAAATACGCGGCACGCTGTCCATGGCCATGGCGGTTACGCCACGCTCGGTGAGTTGCTGAAGAAGCTCCGGATTTTGCGCCGGATAAAGGAAACTGATCAGTGTCTGGCCGGATTTGAGCTTCGCTGCTTCCTCGCTTTCCGGGCCGCGAACCTTCAGAACGATATCTGAATCCGACCAGATTTCATCAGCCGTTGCGGCGATGTTACACCCCGCTTCCTGGTAAAGCGCATCAGGATAACTGGCGGCTGCGCCCGCATTGGACTCTACCGCAACCTCAAAGCCCAGCTTCATCAACTGGGCGGCCACTTCCGGGGTGGTGGCTACGCGCTTCTCACCCGCGTATATCTCCCTCGGTACACCGATTTTCATATGAAATCTCCGAATGATTGCCTGGTTAGGACTTTGGTTTTATGTGTCAAAAAAAAGTCAACTGTGAGGATACTCGTAAATCAACGCAGCGTGTAGATTTAGGTCAAAAAAACGCCAAAAGGCCGGGGAAAACCCGGCGTTCTACTGTAGTTTGGAAGCGAGACTCTTATGTCGGGTCTGCTGTGAGTTCCCATTCGTCAGGCGAACGCCACATGGCCGACAGGGTCAGGTCTTTTATGGCCAGCATTTCCTTGGGAATCCGGTCATAAAGCCTGATGAACAGCTCTTCGTGGTGCAACAACTCTTCATCCCAGTCATCCCGGTCAATAGACATCGCCTGCGCGAAATCCGCCTCGGAAAAGTCTTCCAGGCCTTCCCAGTTGATATCCTCGTAACGGGGTGTCCAGCCGATCGGACGTTCGACCGCAATCGCACGCACGTGAGAGCGGTTAACGATCCATTCGAGTATTCTCATGTTCTCGCCGAAACCCGGCCAGATGAACTTGCCGTTCTCGTCGCGCCGGAACCAGTTGACGCCGAAGATGCGGGGTGGATCGTTGATGTTACGCCCGAAGTCCAGCCAA
>JARFQZ010000105.1 GCA_029287515.1 Lysobacterales bacterium | reverse complement strand
GGTTGAAATCGGACTGTGCAATCCAGTCGGGACATAGCGAATAGCTTCTGACCTGCAGCTGGTCAAACACCGGCACATGACCGAACAGCGCTTCGGCGCTGATCCCCGCACGCCCCAGGGGTTCATGACTGCAACGAGGCTTGAACGGCAATACGGCCAATACGCTGCCCAGTTCCCTGAACCAGGTGAACCAGCCGGTGAGTCCGTGTTGTTGCGGCGCCAGACCGGTGAGGAAAGTGGTGATTGCGGTCGCCGTGGTGGGCGGTGCGACCGAGGTGATGGGATGTTGCAGATTCTGATTCAGAACGCTGCCCTGGCCGTGCCGCGTCAGGTAATCGTAGCCCAGGCCGTCGATCACCAGCAGCACCAGGTTGCGGCTCTGTCTGAGCCGATCGGGCGAAAGGTGTTTCAGCAGCGGATAAATCTCACACTCTGCGCCATAAGCTGCGAGGATGGAGCTCATCAGGTTGACGATACTGCCGCCGCGGTAGTCAGGATAGACGTTGTCACTCACTATCGAAACCAATGCCGTGATGTCAGGGTCCGGCTGTCACTGCTCGAGCTGTTTCGCCAGCGGCCGGAACTGGAGGCTGTAAAACATCTGCAGGTAGCGCTGGGTTTCCGCGCGTTCCAGATTGCTCACGTATTTCCAGAAGCCATAGATGCGCGACAGGGTCATCATCTTTTCGGCATAACGGTCCCAGGTATAGCGTTCCGCTACACGTTGCAGTCCGGCATCGGAGATGCTTTTCCAGTAGTCGTCCTGCTGTCCGCAACGCTGGAAAAACTCCGCCATGATGGCGGCCGCCTGGTCGCCATGGTTGGGGTCGATATGAAAGCCCGAGACACCATCTTCGATAATTTCCAGCGGACCGCCGAAACAGGTGGCGAAAGTCGGCAGACCTGAACCCATGGCTTCGATCACCGTCAGGCCAAAGGCTTCGAACAGGGCGGGTTGGACAAACGCTCCGTGATGATCGGCGACAAAGCGGTAGATTTCGCCGGCGAGCGGTTTTTCCAGGTGCAGGCCCAGCCAGCGCAACTGATCATCGAGACCATGCTGCGTCATCAGTCCATGCAGTTTTTCAATCTGGTTGCGTTCTTCCGTGTCGCTTGAGCGGGCCGGGTTGACATGTCCGGATATCACCAGCAGGTTGGCCCGATCGCGTAATTCAGCCGAACCGGCATACCACTCGACAAGGCCGGTGATATTCTTGATGTGGTCCATGCGGGCCATGGTGAACAGCAGCGGTTTGTCAGTATCACGCAGGGCGCCGCGGATGTTCTCCGCTGTCTCCTGGCCATTGATTAGTTGTTCGATTTCGTGCTCGAGGTGGGTCAGCCGTCTTTCGCTGTCGCTGTAAGGGAAGTACACGTCGTCGTCGGCGCCCGGTGATACGATATTGAATTTCGGGTCGTAGACGTCGATGCCGTCGACCACGCGGTACAGGCCCGGCATGGTGAAAGCCGTGTGGCTTTCATATTGCCCCAGCGTATCATCGGTACCGGCGATCTCCTGGTAGGTGCTGGTGATAATGAAATCCGCGGCGTTCATGGCGATGAGGTCGGCGGTGAACTGACAGGAAAAATGGTAGTGGTCGTCGTTGTCATGCCAGAACAGGTCGGAGTAGAGATACTTGGTCTTTTCCAGGGCGTGGGCAATATTGCACTGGGTGATGCCGAGTCGCTGCGAGATCAGCGAGGCAACCAGGTTGCCGTCGGAGTAATTGCCGATAATCAGGTCGGGGCGGCCGCTCAGTTCAGCGATCAATTCCCGTTCCGCTTCGGCCGCGTATCGTTCCAGGTACGGCCAGATCTCGAAGCGCGATATCCAGTGCGGGATCACTTCACCGTTTGCATTACGGAAGGGCACACGCAGGATGCGTGCGTTATTGGTGCCGGAGATGTCCTCGATGCGCTGGTCGCAGGTGGTGCCTTCAGCCTCAGGAATCAAGCGGGTCAGGACCACGATCTGCGGTTCGATGTTGATGCCCTGTTGGTGCAGGCGCCGACGCATTTCGCGTTCCAGTGCGCGCACCTGATCGAGGATGTAGACGACCTGGCCACCGGTATCGGGACGCCCGAGGACATTGGCCTGGCCGAAATACCCGTGCGGTGACAGGATCGCCAGTGAAAAGATCATTGGTACCCGTCCGAGGAAAAGTTCCAGTGCCGCCGGTGAGGGTGCTTCCAGGATATCCAGCAACAGGCGCATGGATTCGCGGATACGTGCTACCCGGTCTCCCCAGCCGGGTTCAAAACCGATTGCGCGTAGATCATGGGCCACGTTATCCCAGGGGGTTTCCTGATCCAGCCCGCGCAGCAGGGTCTCGGCCTGGCGCAGGGCCTTGCGCAGGTCGGGGACGCTTTCCACGTCGTCGTTGAGCATCAACTGCTGACTGCGGTACTTGTGCACGCGGAGAAAATCCAGCAGTTGCTGGTCGCCTTTGCCGAGATCCTGGAACAGCTGGCTCGACAGGCGGCGGTTGAGGAATTCGACGCCACGACCGATCGATTCGGATTCATGCAGTTTATAGAACTCGCGCGAGAAGGGTTCCAGGTCCACTTCCAGCATCCACTGATTATCGGGACCACCGGTGGCAAGCCTTTCCTTGAATGCCAG
>JARFQZ010000054.1 GCA_029287515.1 Lysobacterales bacterium | reverse complement strand
GCCTCCAGCATGACCAGGCCAAAGGTGTCGGTTCGGCTAGGGAACACGAACACGTCCGCCGCCGACAGCAATTGCGCCAGTTCCAGTCCGAAACGGGGCCCCATGAAGTGGGCTGCAGGGTATGCCGCCTGCAGGGTTTCGAGATTCGGACCACTGCCGATAACGACCTTTGATCCCGGCAGGTCCAGGTCGAGGTAGGATTCCAGGCCCTTCTCCACGGCTATACGCCCCATGTAGAGCGCGATGGGACGGGGCAAATCCAGCGCGCTCTTGCCCCGCGGCCGGAACAGGTTCGTATCCACCGCGCCCGGCCAGAGCTGCAGGTGCTCGAAACCACGCGCCTGCAGGCTCTCGCGCTGGGTCCGGGAACGTACGAGTGTCGTACAGGCTGGCCGGTGGAAACGCCTGAGCCAGGCATAGCTCCAGGACTTCGGCACTGGAGCACGCAGACGGATATATTCCGGAAACTGCGTGTGGCAGGACGTGACAAACGGGAACGCGTTGCGCAGGCACCAGGCACGAGCCGCGACACCTAACGGCCCCTCCGTCGCGATGTGCACGGTATCCGGCTGCGCCTCGTCCAGTATGCGGGCCACTTTGTGGCGTGGGAATAAGGACAACCGTATCTCCCTGTAGCCCGGACAGAGCACCGACCTGAATTTGTCCGGCGTGATCAGTGTCACCTCGTGTCCCATGTCCGCGAGGTGCCGGGCAGTGTTGCGCATGGTCGTTACCACACCATTGACCTGGGGCTCCCAGGCATCGGTGACGATCACCATGCGCATTGGCTTTGCATCCCGGGCGAAGCCGGCCGGGCCCGAAACCGGTGCAGTCATGCTGCCAGTTCCGGACTGGCCCGGCGATTATCGCCGGCAGGAACGCCGCTCGCCTTGAGACAGGTCGCCTCTTCGCGCCATTGCAGGAGTTCGATTCTACCGTCGTGATGTTCCATCAGGGCCGTGCAGCTCTCGACCCAGTCGCCGCAATTCATATAATCGATGTCTCCCATGCGCCGAATTTCGGCCCGGTGTATGTGGCCGCAGATCACGCCGTCCACGTTCTCGTGTCGTGCCGCCGCGACGACCGCCTCCTCGAAGCGGCCGATATACTGCACGGCATTCTTGACCTTGTGCTTCAGATAGGCCGCCAGCGACCAGTAGTCTTTGCCGAAACGGCGCCGGACCGCGTTGATCGAGGTGTTCAGCGACAGCAGCAGGCCGTACAGGCCGGCTCCAATCACCGCCAGCAGCGGCGAACAGCGCACCACGCTGTCGAACTGGTCGCCATGCAACACCAGCAGCCGGCGGCCGTCCGGTGTGACGTGAACCACCCGGTCGCTCACTTCGACCTGCCCGATAACCATGCCGTTGTATTGCCGAAGCGTTTCATCGTGGTTTCCCGGCACCAGGATGACCCGTGTGCCCTGTTGTGCGATGTCCAGGACTTTGCGCACAACCTGGTTGTGGGCGTCGGGCCAGTAGTGCCGGCGGCGCAGGGCCCAAAAGTCGATGATGTCGCCGACCAGGTACAGGTTCCTGCACCGGACCCTATCGAGGAAATCGCAGAGATATTCGGCGCTGCAGCCGGAGAAGCCGAGGTGTACGTCCGAGATGAATACCGAGTTGACATCTCCGTTGTGCCGTATCTTCACAACGTCTCCGCACTCCGATTCGTGGTGCTGCGATCGATCCCTCATGACGCCATCCCTCCGGGTTTTGCACAGGATTTTAGGCGCCGTTCGTGACAGAAGGGTTAAGTTTCGGTTGCAGTTAAGTGAAGAAATGTTTACAGCGGCGTGAAAGCCGATGGCGGTGCCGCTCTTGCTCTTTATCCAATTTATTGAATGCTCTGTGATAGGCGCCGTTTCCATCTGCATCAGCAGCCTTACTTCAAGAGGCCGTGTTACGATCACGTGACACGGCCCGATGCATCGATCTGATTAGCCGCTTAAACCAAATTAACAACTGGACCACTTAATGCGCACCGGTCACGGGCTGGATGAACGAAAACTGATGTCCTAGAGGAAAGGGGCGGTTAACCGCCCCTCCCGTTCAGGTCTCGAATCGGTCGATGATCAGTCCTCGAGATCCTTGGTCAGAAACAGCAATTGACCGCCCTCTACCAGGTCGGAATCTTTTATCCGTGAATCCGAATTGAAGTCATATTGGTCTTCGATACCATGGGCCTGAACATCGAGCAGGAAAATCGTGCCCGGTGCCGATTCGAACAGGCCTGAGACGTCCACGATGCCGGAAGATTCCCATGCGCCCACGTCTGCCGAATCGACATCCACCGCCGTTTCCCAGGCATAGAGCACGTCGTCCGGATCCGGATCGAGATCCGCGTCACCCAGCGAAGCATCGAAGATGCGGCTGCGGTTGATGTTGGCGATTCGCGTGGTTTTGCCGGTAGCCGGGTCCAGCTTAACGACACCCGCCTCGTTCGCGTTCGTGACCGCGTAACCGAACAGGCCACTGGCGGCGCGATCTTCCTGGATGTAGACCATACCGTCGTCTGCCCAGTCCAGGTTGTCCGGGGAACGAATGGCCTGTGCCGGGTCCGCATCACCGTCGTAGATGATTTTCAGCCTGGCTGTTTTATTGGCGAAATCGGTTTTGATCGTGTAGATCGTACCCACCCGGTCAGCCTTGTTGAAATCACTGCTTCGACCGGTGGAAGCGAGCACGGCTTCGTTACCGCGATTCGGATTGGTGGCCACGTCTTCAGGCCGCGAGAAACCGAACGCCCCCAGGGCTTCAGCACGGGTCCAGAGCGTTTTCTGGGTCGGGTAGCCGTTCAAGTCGTAACCGGTTTCCCCTGTGGGATCCTTCATTCCCGGCTTTTGGTCGTTGTCGATCTCCACCCAATCACCAGCCAGGCTACCGGTGCCAGCGAAATCCTCGGGCGAGCGCGCGCCCTTCCTGGCCACCCAGACGTGAAGCTTTCCGCCCCGCAGGCCGTTCTGCGCCGGGAAGTCACCGCCCGGATCCTTCACGCCCACGTAAAGGTACAGCGGAGCTGCCTCTTTAACGCCATCGCCGTCCACGTCGAAGGGCGATGTATCGTCCATCAGCAGGATGGCCACGGTGTTGCTGTTTCCGGTATCCAGAACGGTCACGTTCTCCCAGGCGCCCCGCCCGAGGTCCGGCAACTGCCACAGCGAGTTGGTGGCCGCGTCCAGGGCCCATTCGGCACCGCCCACGTTGTTAAAATCACCGCCATCTTCTTCGCCGGTGAAAAAGATGCCGTCCTCGAGCCCGCGCCCGTTGCCAAATTCGCCCGGCTCAAAATAAGAGGAGGAGCACAAGCGGCTCAATCCATCGGGGCCGGACCAGGTATCCGCGTCCGAGTCGTAAAACGGTGTGCCGAGGAATGTTTTGTCCGTAGGAGCATTGCCTTCCCAATCGTAGATCGTGTCGTAGGCCAGGCCGCTGTCAGTCACTTCCAGGGTGTCTTTGTCGATATCGAAATAGGATACCCGGGCTCCCGTCAACTCCAGGCCGGGATTACCGCTGAGCTCATAGGTATATCCCCTGAAGTGCAGGAGTTCGTGGTTGGCCAGCACCCGGACGGTGTCACTGTCGTACTCGTATGCCCCAAGGCCGTCCAGAATGCCGGGCGGCGTATAATCGTCGATCACTTCACCTACCGTGAAAATCGGCATGGTTGAGTAGCCGGGGAAGCCGTCAATCATCGGGGAGTCGACAGTACCTGCCGGAATCGGCATCGGATCGTCAGCCAGAATCGGAGCAGGCGCCAGGGCCAGCGCGATCAGCGCACAGATAGAACGTTTCTTCATCGAAAATTCCTCTCAAGTCAAATTTAAGATCGGTCCAAGCCGGACCGACCATATCCTGGGAATCAGGAACCCTGAGCGTAATGAACTGAAGTGACGCAGCGTTGACGCAGCGGTGACAGTTAGACTGCAAAACCATTGCGGTTTCTTTACGCAAGGCTGTTTTGAAACAGGCAGATGTCAAGCCCAGGGCATTGCGGCCAGTTGCAGGCTGGTCAGCGCCAAAACCCCTCGATGACCCCGACCAGGTACAGATTTTCACACCGGACCTTCGCGACGCCCTGATTCCGGGTCGCTGCGGCGTGGTATACGAACCTGCACCGCGGGCCGTCCCGTGGACCGAGCTGCTGCGTGAAGGTAAGCGAATCTCATCAAGGCAGTTTATGGTTCTGCTTCACGCTCAGGACTGAGTCGTCCCGCGAAATTCCGCTACCCGCAGTAAAAATTGCACTCGGTCGGTGAAGCCAAGATCTGGGCAGAGGATTTGAGGCACCAACAACCTGCCATGTCCAGGCGGGGGTGTTGGGTTGATTCGTTCATGACTTTCGGCCGTCGGGAACGGCCGAAAAGCGCCCACGGACGGCTTGAGCGTGTCCTGAACTAATCCGCCCGATACCCCCGCCGCCCTACGGCAGCCCTTTCTGACTGAAGTGCTATGCTCTATTCGTAGTCCTGGTAAGACTTCTCTTCGATAATTTCCGACCCAAGATGCAGATTGAGCTCCTTCTTGACGCGGGAACGCTTGTCATTGGTGACGTAAACAGCGCGGGCCAGTTCTATGAAGCGTTCGTCGAACTCCTTGGCGCGTTCCTTGTCGCGGATGTCGTCTTCGATTTCCCAGAGGGCTTCGTTGATTTCTTTCAGCTGCGCGTGGAGCGACTGGATTTCCCGGGTATCGCGGATGTTTTCATTCCAGGTTTCCTGCAACAACGACAACTCAGCCTTGACGTTGTGGACCTTGTCCGGATCGCTCATGCGCTCCGACTTGATCTCCAGGATCGTGATCTTGTCG
>JARFQZ010000035.1 GCA_029287515.1 Lysobacterales bacterium | reverse complement strand
CGCTGCTGTGGAACATGTTTACGGGGAGTGCGCCTTACGTCGAAATGTTCCGGGGCACATTGCATCCGGGATTCATTTACAACCTGATGAAAAGTGTTGCCTCGAGTCTCCTGCCCGACTCCCGCAGCACACCGGTAAAGACGAGGGTAGCCTGATTATGTTCAGAGGAGCATTGGGGAAAGTCAACAAAGACGGCGAGGACATTATTCGCCAGGGGAAATTGGGAGACAGTATGTTCGTGGTGCAGGGCGGCCGGGTGGAAGTCCTGCAGCATTGTGAGAAAGGTGGTGAGCAGCATCTCGCCTACCTCGAAGCGGGCGATTTTTTCGGAGAGATGGCCGTGTTTGAAAAGGAGGTTCGCTCAGCCACTGTCCGGGCTGCTGGTGAGGCCAGGGTCCTGAAAGTGGACAAGAAAGCGTTGCTGACGCGCATCAGGGAGGATCCCCTGTTGGCGGTAAACCTGCTCAAAACGATGTCCCACCGCATCAGGGACCTGAACCAGGAGATTTCTCGCCACAAGGATATTCATTTGTAGAGCTGATGAATAGGATCACACCTAAATCCAGGCCAAAACAGGTTGAGAAAAACGCTCCCTGCCAGGTCGGGTGTGCCAATTGCGGCGACATAAGGGGCTGGATTGGAACGGTCGCTCAACGTAATAAAACAGGTATTTCAACAGCGGAAGCATTCGCCAGGGCATGGAGTGTCATCACGGCCGTCAACCCGTTTCCTGCCACCCTCGGACGGATCTGCCCGCATCCCTGCGAGAATCATTGCAACCGGTCCGACCTTGATGAGCCGCTGGCAATCAATGCAATGGAACGGTTCCTGGGGGATTTCGCCATCAGGGAAAACGTGCCGCTACCGCGCCTTGAATCCGTAAATTCAGACGAATGGCTGGGCGTGATCGGTGCCGGCCCGTCGGGGTTGTCTTTTGCCTACCAGATGGCGCGCCGTGGCTACAAGGTAACGATTTATGACGCCCGCGAAAAAGCCGGTGGAATGTTGCGCTACGGCGTGCCTGACTATCGCTTGCCGCAAGAGGTTCTGGATGCGGAAATCCAGAAAATCCTGGATCTGGGCGTATGGTTGGAACTGGATACCCGTGTCGGCAGGGATATCAGCCTGGAAGCGTTGCGCTCCCGGCATTCAATGCTATACCTGGCCATTGGCGCACAAGCCAGTCGCGGCCTGGACATCCCGGGCGCCGAAGGTGATTCCGTGTGGACCGGTGTTGATTATCTCGAGCAGGTAAACAGGGGGAATAAAGTGGAGACCGGGGAGCACGCGATCGTCACAGGCGGTGGTAATACCGCGATCGATGCGGCCCGGTGTGCTCGCCGGGCAGGGTCCGATGTGACGATTCTGTACCGGCGGTCTCGCGATGAAATGCCTGCGTTTGCCCACGAAATCGAAAACGCCCTGGAAGAAGGGGTGAACCTGGAATGGCTGGCCACACCGGTCTCCCTGGAAAGAGGGCCCGATGGCTCTTTGGAGGCTGTCCGCGTCCAGCGAATGAAGCTCGGCGCAACGGATTCTTCGGGACGGCGCCGGCCGGTGCCGGAGCCCGGATCCGAATTCCGGCTTCCCGCGACTTCGGTAATTTTTGCCGTTTCACAATATCCCGAGCTGGACGGCATGGAGGCGCTGACCGGAAACGGCGGTGATTTGGGCCTGCCCGGGAAAGATTCCGATGATAGCGGTGTTATCGCAGGCGGGGATATTCTCCGCATGGGGATTGCCGGTGAAGCCATCGTGCAGGGGCGCCGGGCTGCGGAGAAGGTACACCGGCAGTTCAGTGGAGACCCTGAAGCTGCGAGCAAGGATCCGGAATCTGCCGACGTGAGCTCGGAGCGGATCAGGTTCAGGAGCAAGCCGGGTACCGAAGCGGTTCACGCCAATCGGCTGGCCGGCGAAAAGCGGACCCGTCTCGGTATGGCGGAAGTGGAGCAGAGCATCAGCGAGGAACAATTCCTGGCCGAAGTAGACCGGTGTTTTTCCTGTGGCTCATGTTTCGGGTGCGAGCAGTGCTTCATGTACTGCACGGCCGGTTGTTTCGTACGTGAAGACGCCCCTGTTCCGGGTCACTATTTCACACTCAACCTCGAGCACTGCCACGAATGTGGCAAATGCATCGAGGTTTGTCCCTGCGGTTTTCTGGAAGTCAGCTGATCAGTACTTCCAGCACCCGACCTCTTCATCCTTGCTGATCACCGTGTGCGGCAGCGAGGACATCAGCGTTTTAAAGGCTTTCCGGTCGAGCCAGATCAGGTGCTCGTGATCGCCTGCCTCGATGTAGACGTCAGCGGTGTAGGCCAGGTCATCGTCCCAGATCACCTGTATGCCATAAGCATCTCCCAGGGCGGGTACCGCGCCGGCCTCGCAGTCCTTGAACAGCGACTTGAATTCATCTTCACACGCCAGTTCCAGGTTCCGGTTCAACTCCTCGTTGACCCAGTCGATTTCCAGCGTGTGATTGGTCGGAAGCACACTGACGACATAACCGTCACCGTCCTTCAAAACAACGGCCTTGGCGACCTGGTGGGGCGGTAAATCGGAGGCCCGTGCCGAGGCGAATGAAGTGGATGTATGAGCGTGCTCCACGAGGTCGTAGTTGACGCCTTTTTCCTCCAGGTAATTGATCAGGGTTTTTGCGATAGCCATGGTGTTTCCATCCTTATTAACGTCAATACGTTAGGAAAATTTAATATAGCATTTTTTCAGGCAGCGATGTATGGCCGGTATTCCGGGTGATACATGCATTCACGCACATACTGGCGGATATCAGGTGGCTCAGCGTACTGGGCCAGGCCCTGATCCCAGGCCAGGCGGCAGACCGCTGCCGCGATGGCCAGCGAAATCTGTCGGATTTTCAAGAGATCCGGGTATATGGTCCCGGATCTGAGTTCTTCTTCAGTGACCATGTGGGCCAGCGTTTTCGCCGCGGCAAAGAACATTTCGTCCGTGACTTTTTCGGCGCCGCATACCACGGCCCCCAGGCCTACACCTGGAAAGATGAACATGTTGTTGCCCTGGCCGGGCACGAACACTTTCCCGTTGTAACGGACCGCGCTGAATGGGCTTCCGCTGGCGAAAACGGCGTTGCCGCCGGTCCAGGTGTAGGCCTCTTCAGCTGTACACTCGGCCTTGGTGGTCGGGTTCGAAAGAGCAAAAATAATCGGCTGTTCACAGTGCTGGTGCATGGCCTTCACCACGTCCTCGGTGAAAGTATGTGCGTGTCCACTGGCGCCGATCAGAATGGTGGGCTTGACCCGTTTTACGACTTCCAGCAATTCAGCGGCAGGTGCTTCATCCCTGGCATAAGGGACCTTGTGTTCCTCGACCCCACTGTCGCGGGTGTCGGTCACCAGGCCCCGGGAGTCGCACATCCAGACCAGTTTGCGCGCCTCCTCGGTGGACATGCTGTGTTCGTCGGCAATGCCTGCGCAGATCATGTCGGCAATACCGACCGCGGCTGAGCCTGCGCCACAGAACACGATCCTTTGATCTGACAGGTGCTCGCTCCGGATTCGCATGGCAGCCAGCAACCCGGCCAACGCCACCGCACCGGTGCCCTGGATGTCATCATTGAAACACAACACCTTGTCACGGTAACGGTTCAGGATTGGAAAAGCCTTGTCGTTGGTGAAGTCTTCCCACTGGATCAGCACATTCGGCCAGCGTGTTGTCGCTGCCTGAACGAATTCATCCACGATCTCGTCGAATTCCTCGCCGTGGACGCGCCGGCGGGTCAGCCCCAGGTAGAGCGGATCGTTCAGCAGTTCCTCGTTGTCGGTTCCCACGTCGAGGAGAATCGGCAGGGTGCGGCTGGGGTGCAGCCCGGCGCCGGCGACATACAGCACGAGTTTGCCGATCGGTATACCCATGCCGTTGGCGCCCAGGTCGCCGAGACCCAGGATCCGGCTGCCGTCTGAAATGACGATGATGTCCACTTCGTCCTTCGGCCAATTGTCCAGCACCTCGGCAATGCTTCCTTTGTGATTGAGATTGATGTACATGCCGCGGTTCTTTCGGTAAATATGTCCGAACTGCTGGCAGGCGTAGCCGACGGTCGGCGTGTACATGATGGGCGTCATTTCAAGCAGGTGCTCCATCAGCACCCGGTAGAACAGCGTGATGTTCCGGTCAGCCAGTCCGATCAGGAAGGTGTATTTGTCCAGCGGATCGGTATGGTGCCAGTAGTTCTCCATGACGCGCTGGACCTGTTCCCCCATGTCGGCGCGGTAGGGTGGCAGCAACCCCCTGAGTCCCAGGGCTTCCCGTTCTTCCTCGCTGAACGACGTGCCCTTGTTCAGCCAGGGGTCGTTGAGTATTTCCAGGCCTCTCTTGGTGATGTAGGCGGGGTCGGTGGAGCTTGGCAGCTTGAAATTAATTTCCTGTAGCATGGCGGGTATCCTTCCTGCGTTTCTGTTTCGGAGATGACGACTGTCATGGACGAAACGAGGTTGTTGTGGATACCCTGATTATCGCGCCAGGTGCACGAAAAATATGTGACCTTTGTCAGCTTATTCCCCCATCAGGTCTTCCATGATTTTGCGGACAATCTCATCCAGTTCGGCCTGGGTAAAATTCGCGTTACTGCTGATGCGGTTCTGTGCTGCGCCTTCGCCGACCAGGGTATTGCTTGCCGGGTCGATCAGGTCGATGATCAAAGTGCCCTCGGTATACTGCCTGACCGTCGTGTTGTAGGTTGGCCAGGTCGAAAATCCCCTGTTCCAGTGGGTGCGGTGCACCGAGTGCGTGGGGGTTGTCCGCACGTCGATGCG
This sequence comes from Lysobacterales bacterium, assembly GCA_029287515.1. GTDB lineage: Bacteria > Pseudomonadota > Gammaproteobacteria > Xanthomonadales > SZUA-36 > JAHEFT01. The sequence goes on along the minus strand of JARFQZ010000035.1, from coordinate 4,634 downwards.
CTCTTCCGTCACGACCATGAAGTCAACCAGGAGGTCGGGCTCGTCCGACAGCGACATGCCACGGGAAATCAGCTCGCGGTTCACCGATGAAACCAGGCGGGAACTGAGCGGCGTGCGAACTCCACCGGCGCGGTCCGTTCCTAACGGCTGCATGAAGTTATAAGTCTCGAACTGGGAAAACTCCGTGCCCGGGTTGGCATTGGAGATAATGGTCGGGCCTGAAGCACATGCTGCGAGCAGGAGTATCAGGAGGCTTACAAGTAAGGATCTAACAGGCATCGTGGTTCCCCAATCAGAGGTTATTCCGCATTCAGGTTGAAAAAGCATTCTAGCGCAACTGCCACGCGTTTTGCTCGTGGAAGGTCATTTGGGTGTCACGGCTGCACGTCTGTTACCATTTCAGGAAAATTGGGACCACCAGAATGTTTCGTTTGGGAAGAAAGTGGCGCTGGGGGATTGCGCTTTTGTTGCTGGCGCTGATACTGGCGGGCGCTTACGCCTATTTTATCGGCACCAGGGTCATGTTGAGGCAGGCGGAGGCGTTTGCTTTTCGGCGCATGACCGTGCCCCAACTGGCGGAGCAGGGCACATTCCAGTTCTTTTACGCAACAAACCGCCTCGCCGGAAACCCGCAGGCGTCAGTCGGGGACAGGTTCGAGTCGCAACGCGGACCGGAGCTCAGGTTTGGATCCTTCGACACCCGAATCGAGCCGTCGCTGGGGCTGGGTATGCTGCTGGATGCCAGCGACTGGTTCCTCAATGAAGAGATTCGCCTGGAAGCTGTCACCACATTACAGCGGCATCAGTTGGTCGAAAAACTGCGAGAGCAGGTTCAGGAATCGCCCGACCGCTCTGTACTGCTGGTGGTGCACGGTTTCCGGGAGGCTTTCCCCTCGGCCCTGCGCAAAACGGCTTTCCTGGCGCATGTGCTGGACATTAACACGCCGGTGGTTGTTTTCGACTGGCCGGGAGACCAGGGCTCGTCATTGCGGGGCTATCGCAGGGCGCGCGCGGTTGCTCAGGAGTCAGGTGACGAATTGGCGGCGGTGATCAGGCTGCTTGTTGATGACGTTCAGCCTGAACGCCTTTGGGTGATCGCCAACAGCATGGGTGGCCAGGTCGTGGTTGACGCCTTCCACCTGCTGGATAAAGACGCCAGCTACTCTGATGCGCAAACAGAAATTGAAAACGTGATCCTGACGGCGCCGGATGTCGACCATGCGGAATTCAATTCAACGTTTCGTGAAGAAATCGGACGGCTGGCCGGAAACGTAACGGTTTACGTGTCGTCCAATGACAGGGCGCTGCTGGCCAGCCGGCTGATCAACAGGGGGCAGCGCCTGGGTGAGAGCACGCTTGACCCGGGTAATCCCGGACAGGTACGGCAGTCCGAAAGAATCTCTGAACTGCTGGAGGCAGGGGACGACAGCCTGGTGCTGGTGGATGTGACGCCGGTCAACCGTACCCGGAACTTCCACAACTTCAGCCTCGAGACGCCGGAATTTTTCGATGACCTGTTTCTGCGCTTGATTCATGACACGGTCCCCGCCAGCCGCGAGCTCTATTTCCTGGAAACACCGGAAGGTGTGCGCTATTTCGTACTGACCCGGGGAAGGTGACAGCGAATGGCCTGGCTGAGAAATCGCACTTTGCATCTTTTGGCCGGGTTTTCTGCCGGCCTGCTGATTGCGCTGGCCGTCGCCGGTTTCAATGGGTGCTCCAGCCAGCCACCTTTAGAGGTCTGGCACACCGAGAGGCTCAACCTGGAATTCACAGCAAATCAATCTGATGATGAAATAAAAAATTATAATAATTACATCATATTAGAAGATAAACTTTTTAATCAACTTGACGAAAAAGTATATACAAAAACAGAGACCGGGCCGGACCAGTTACTGAATCGTTACAGCCCGGGAAGCGCCGCTGATCCGCGGGGCCTTGACCCCAACTGGAACCGCAGTTTCGAACTTGAGGGCAATGGAAGAGGCGGCGTGCTGCTTCTGCATGGCATGTCTGATTCACCGTACAGCCTCAGATCATTGGGCGAAACCCTCAACCGGAACGGCTTTCACGTGATTGGCCTGCGGTTGCCCGGTCATGGGACCGCTCCTTCTGGCCTTAAGTACGTGCATTGGCGGGACATGGCGGCCGCGGTAGGCCTGGCCATTGAGCACCTGTACTCAGGTTTGGGCTCAGCAACAGCCTCGCTGCACATCATCGGCTACTCCACGGGCGCATCGTTGGCGCTGGATTTCACACTCAAAGCGCTCGAGGGCAAATACCCGTCGGTACCAGATAGCCTGGTGCTTATTTCACCTGCCATCCGTGTTCACGGGGCAGCAAGGTTCGCGGGGACCAAAAGCAGCCTGTCGGCACTGCCCGGGTTTGAAAACCTCGCCTGGTTGACGGTCATGGATGAATTTGATCCGTACAAGTACAATTCGTTCGCGACCAACGCGGGGTCCCAGGTGCACAACGTAACGGTTGACGTGGACCGCAGGATTCAGGGTCTGAACCGCCAACCGTCGATTGCAAGGGAGTTTCCGCCGGTGCTGGTACTGAAGTCCACGGTCGACAGTACGGTAACCACTGACGCGGTGGTGGACAACCTGCTCAATCGCTTGCCGGTCGATCGCAATGAACTGGTGCTTTTTGACATCAACCGCCAGGCGGCAATCAAATCGACCTTGCTGGTATCCGACCCCGGGCCGCTGACCAACCGGCTGCTGGCAGAAAACGACCTGCCTTTCGCGATAACGTTTGTAACCAATACGAATGCATACAGCAATGCCGTGGAAGCGCGCTTCAAGGCGCCGCATTCCTCTGATCCCCTGTCGGCTGAACCACTCGGCCTGGAATGGCCCAGGGGCGTGGTGTCCCTTTCGCACGTCGCACTGCCGTTTCCACCGGACGACCCGTTGTACGGCAAAACACCGGCCGGTGAACAAGAGCATATTTTCCTGGGTGACATGGCGCTGAAGGGTGAGCGTGGGTTGCTGAAGGTTTCAGAAGCATGGTTGTTGCGAATGCGCTACAACCCCTTCTACAGCTACCTGGAAAAACGGGTTCTAGACTGGTTCGAAGAACCCGCGGGTATGAAAAGGTTCGACTCCGAGTGATTTACCGTTGAAGAGCAGGCTCCTTTTCAGCACGAAATCAAACAGCAGGGGATTGTAGTTCCGGATGGCGGAAAGCACCGCTGAATCTTCACGGTCGATGAACCCGGACCGCTCCAGTAATTTCAGGGAAAACAGTGGCAGAATACCCGGCAGCGGGTAATCAGAGCCGTTGACCAGGCGCGACTGCCAGTCTGTCCTGTTGAGCAGGCCCGAGAGCACATTGCCGGCCCGGTTGACCTGGGTGACCGCGGAAATGTCCCCGAAAAGCAGGCCCTCGTACCGTGGCTCATCCATCATCCGGGAAAACAGTTCGAAGCTGGGTATCGAGCTCGCCAACGGGCCTTCGTCCAGATCCCGGCCTTTTCCAAGCGATGCACAATGCGCAACCAGCACCCGCACCCCGTGCTCGAGCGGTCGGCGCAACCTCAAAGGATTGCCGTAGTCTTCCGTGTTCGCCCCGTGTACGGCGAGCTCAGCCCCGGCATGGACCAGCAATGGAATGTCCAGTTCAGCGGCAGCTTCGTAAAATGGATCACACAAGGATGAGGCCGGATCCATGCCCTGGGCCGCCGGAAGCCACTTCACGGCGCGCGCTCCCTGCCTATGGGCTCTTCGCAGGGCGTTGACCGCATCCTGGCGGTAGGGATGGATGGACGCGATCCATTCGAAATGATCAGGGTGCTCTTGCGCAATTCCGGCAGCGTAGTCGTTTGGTGTATGAAAGGCGCTGGATTCCGGCTGATGCTGGCCTGATTCGTCGTGAAAGTAATCGAAGGCCAGCAGCATGAGCTTGATTCCCCGCGGCATTTGCTCCATTAATTTCTTGAGACGCTCAACGTAATCTCGGTCCGCATCGGTCTCGTTTTCGATACAGCTGGCGTTGAAGTAAAAGGCGTACTGCAGCCATTGGATGGGATGTCGTGCGCTCTGCATTTTCGGATTGACCCAGGGCCCCGAGACGCTGTTGCCGTTGCCGACCAGGTGCACATGGCAATCCCAGAACTGTCCGGGATCGATATCTCTCCAGGCCGCTTTCACCAGTGGATGCTGTAACAGGGAATCAGGGATGGGTTCGACAGGGCAGGGATTGATCAGGCCGTCTTCCGGCCAGTAACGGTACGCGGCGGCGATAATCCCCAGGCCGCCCAGTCCGAGCAGGATGTTTCGTCGGTTCAATCCGGTACGGGTTGCCAAGACGGCTCCTCAACAGGAATCTGCGGGAACAGGTTAACACCAGTACAAGATTGTTTTCGAGTACAGTAAACGAGAAGGGAAAAACGGGGAGCAGGGCGCTCCCCGTTTGAATATTAAGCACTAGGCCGCTTTCACCGGAATGTGCTTGACCTTGCTGCGGGCTTCTTCGGTTTTCGGAAGTTCAATGTACAGAATTCCCTTCTCGAATTTCGCCTCGATCTTGCTTTCATCTACGTCCACGGGAATCGGCAATGAACGGCGGAATGAACCAAAGCTGCGTTCGCTCCGGTAATAGTCCTTGCCTTTCTCCTCTTCCTCGCG
>JARFQZ010000034.1 GCA_029287515.1 Lysobacterales bacterium | reverse complement strand
ACCTCGCCGGCGTGGTCCAGCAGGCCGTGCTGGCGCTCCATGTCATCCGCTTTCTGTTGTTTGATCACCCCGAACTCTTCACAGGCCAGGAAGACTTCCGCCGGATTGTTCACGTGGATATGAACCCGGACCCTTTTGTTGCCGCCTGCAACGACCAGTGAGCTTGAATCCAATGCTTCCATCCGGCTCATCACGGCGTCGCGATCAATTCCTTCACCCTCAACCACGCATTCGGTGCAGAAACGGTGCGCACCCACATCAAATTCCTGCAGAGTGCCGGTGAGGTCCTTTTGCAGATCGGCGGCGGCCGCGTCCACTTCACCGCTGACGATAAACGTCCAGATGCCTTCCAGCAGGTCAACGAAGCCCTGCCCGCCGGCATCTACAACGCCCGCGTTTTTCAGCACCTGAAGCTGGTTGGGCGTATTGGCCAGGGAGACCCGGGCTCTTTCCAGCCCATGGGCGAACAGCGCCTGGATGTCGGTTACCCCGTCCGCGACCCGCTGACTGAGTTCCTGTGAGAAATCCTCGAGCACAGTCGGCAGGGTGCCGGGAACCGGCTTGGACATGGCCTTCCAGGCTTCCTCCGCACCCGCGGTGGCCGCCTTTGCAAACCGGTTGGGTGTGAGCAGCCGGCGGCCGGCGATCGATTCGCGAAATCCGTGAAAATATTGCGCCATGATGGCGCCCGAATTCCCGCGCGCCCCATCCAGCGCGGCATCGGCGACATGGTCCATCAATTCGTCGACACGTTCCTGTGGCGACGTGGTCGTGGCCTCGAGGATGGTCTTGAAAGTGAACGCCATGTTGGTGCCCGTGTCCCCGTCAGGCACCGGGAATACGTTGATGCGGTTCAGGTACTCCCTGCGCTGAAAAACGTGGCCGATGCCGGCGGACAGCGCTCGCAACAACCGGGGCGCGTCGAGATAGGCGATTGCGTCAGATGACCTCTTCATTTCAACCAATTATATGGCCAATTCTCCCAGCCGTTGGTAAATTTCGCCTGCGGCGATCAGCGTAAAGGCCACGAAAACCTGACTTCTGGCCCATGCAGTACTGGCACGTATTATGCATGATTAAGGGTGTACGATGCCCAGGAGCAAATGATGTCTGCAGATGATGTACTGAACGAGATTCGCGAATCCCTCAACGGACGGCCCGGACAGCCGATTGTTTTTGGCGTGTGCAAGGCCCTGGCGGAAAGAGCCGGCAAGGAGCCCTGGATTTTCAGGCTGGCTGCCCTGGTACTCACGCTGCTGTGGACCCTGCCGGCGTTAGCCGCCTATATCGTACTTGGATTTGCACTCAATGAAACCGAAAGCCGGACCCGCAGGTTCTTCTCGGGTCTGGCCGTCATTACCCGTGAGATGGTCGAGAAATTCGCAGCTTCCCTGCGCGACATGTTCGGACCTGAGAGGGCGTAAACCTTCACACCCCTGCGGAAAAATCCAGCAGGGCTGTCTCGTCGAACGGAAAAAACAGTTCCCGGCCATCGCTCGGCCGGGAAATCACCGGAACGTGAATGCCATACCTGTCGGCCAGCGCCGGGTCGGTGTCGATATCGACCGTTCGCCAGTCCAGGCCGGTCACATCCAGCATCGTCGCAGCCAACTCGCACAAGTGGCAATCGGCCCTCGAATACAACACCAGGGGTTCTTTGACTGTCATTTGCTTATTCTCGCAGGTTAAACTCGCGCAATCGAGAATTGATACGGGCTAAAACAGCAATGGCTGTCAGCATATTCGACCTGTTCAAAATTGGAATCGGGCCATCCAGTTCCCATACGGTGGGGCCGATGAAGGCGGCCTGTGCCTTTGTGCAGCGCCTCGAACGCCTGGGCTTGCTGGAAAAAACCCGTCGCGTCAAAGTCAGCCTCTATGGCTCTCTGGCGCACACCGGTCGCGGACACGGTACCGACAAGGCGGTGATGCTTGGCCTGCAGGGTGAATTGCCTGACTCGGTGGATCCTGACCGGATCGACCCATCACTCGAGAGCATCCGGGCCAGAAAAAGCGTGGCCTTGTCCGGCCGCCACGATATTCCTTTTACACAGAAAAAAGACCTGCTGTTCAAAAAGCGCGAACTCTTACCCCACCACCCGAACGGCATGCGTTTTGAAGCCTTCGCAGCCAACGGGGATCAACTACAGTCGAGGGAATACTACTCCGTTGGGGGTGGATTCGTCGTGAACCAGGATGAAGCGGCGGAGGACCGCATCGTGGCGGATGAAACACGCCTGCCCTACCCGTTCAGTTCGGCAGATGAACTGCTTCGTCTCTGCGATGAAAACGGCCTGGGCATCGCCGGGATCATGCTGGCCAATGAGAGCACCTGGCGCAGCCGCGAAGAAATCCGCGAAGGCTTGCTGGCAATCCATGCTGCAATGAAAAGCTGCATGGAACGGGGATTCCGGCAGGAGGGCTACCTGCCCGGCGGTTTGAGGGTCAGCCGGCGGGCGCCCCTTCTCTATCGCGAACTGAACCAGCAGATTCCTGGAGAAGATTCGCTATCCACACTGGACTGGGTCAACCTGTATGCGTTGGCCGTGAACGAAGAAAACGCGGCAGGGGGAAGGGTCGTGACCGCTCCCACCAACGGAGCGGCGGGCATCATTCCGGCTGTCATCCGGTATTATTGTGATTTCATACCGGGGGCCGATGAGGACGGGATCATTGAGTTTATGCTGACAGCCGGCGCCATAGGTATCCTGTACATGAAAAACGCCTCCATTTCAGGGGCGGAAGTCGGTTGCCAGGGCGAAGTGGGCGTGGCGTGTTCAATGGCGGCAGGCGGGTTGACCGCCGCGATGGGCGGCGCAGTCTACCAGGTGGAAAATGCAGCGGAAATCGGCATGGAACATAACCTGGGACTGACCTGCGACCCGGTTGGCGGACTGGTTCAGATCCCGTGTATCGAACGGAATGCGATGGCGGCAGTCAAAGCCATCAATGCGCAGCGGATGGCTGCGCGGGGAGATGGCAAACACCGCGTGTCGCTGGACAAGGTCATCAAGACCATGCGCGACACCGGCGCGGACATGAAGAGCCATTACAAGGAAACGTCCAGGGGCGGCCTGGCCGTTAACGTGATTGAATGTTGAAAATACTCAAATTGACATTGACTCTCCTGGCTTGCCTGCTGGCTGCGTTGCCGGCAAGTTCCATCGCGAAAAACATCTACAAGTACCAGGATGAGAACGGTATCTGGCATTTCACCGATCGCGCACCTGATGATGACACCGAATTCGAAACGGTATACATGGAACGCGAACCGGAGCCGCGGGTCCGGATACGCCAGGAAGGCACCAAGCGCAGCCCTGTTTATCTCGTCTTCAACGATTTTTGGGGTCCGGTCGAGGTTGAGCTCAGGTTGAAAGACGATATCAATGTGCTGTCAGAACCGCCACTGCCGGCCCGCTTCGTGATCCCCGGGCAGAAAGAGCAGGTGCTGGTTGGAATCGGCGCCCTGAATCCGGAAATGAGTTTCCAGTACCGTCTGGGGATGGTGACGGTACCGGGCAAGCCCATACCGGAACCCGTAACGGGACTTGAGATCCTCCCGCCAATTGCACCCGATGAAGCTTACCTGGTCAGCCAGGGCTTCCTGGGCGAGCAAACTCACAACACCCCGGACAGCGAATACGCCATAGACATCGCGATGCCCGTGGGTACAGCGATACATGCCGTCCGTTCGGGTATCGTCATGGACGTGGAGGAAGATTTCAACAAGGGGGGCACCGACAGGAAGGAATTTGTCGATAAGGCCAATCACGTGAGAATTGTTCACCCGGACGGAACAATGGCCCTGTATGCACACCTCGACCTGGCCAGTGTCATCGTTCAACCGGGCGCGCGCGTTCGGGCCGGCCAGAAGATTGCCCGTTCGGGCAACACGGGTTTCAGTTCAGGACCACACCTGCATTTTGCCATCCACCAAAACACAGGGCTGAACCTCATCTCCCTGCCCTTCAGGTTCAAAACGCCCGATGGCGGGACCGTGGAACCCGAGAAACTGCAGATGATCAAGGGCACGGCATACACTCCTTGACCTTTCCATCTGCTAGAATGGCGCGCTTTTCCTCGCCCCGATGACCATGACTGAACTGAAAGACGAAATTGCCAAGCGGCGCACGTTTGCGATCATATCGCACCCGGACGCAGGTAAAACCACGCTGACCGAGAAGCTTTTGCTGTTCGGCGGGGCCATCCAGATGGCCGGCGCGGTGAAGGCGAAAAAGGCTGCGCGGCATGCCACCTCCGACTGGATGAAACTTGAAAAGGAACGCGGCATCTCGGTCACTTCCTCGGTGATGCAGTTCAAGTACCGTGACCGCGTAGTCAATCTGCTGGACACCCCGGGCCATGCTGACTTTTCAGAAGACACCTACAGGACACTGACCGCCGTGGACTCTGCCCTGATGGTCATCGACTGTGCCAAGGGCGTGGAAGAACGAACCATCCGGCTGATGGAAGTCTGTCGTCTCAGGCAAACGCCCATTTTCACCTTCATCAACAAGCTTGACCGTGAAGGGCGGGAACCCATCGAACTGCTGGACGAGGTCGAATCGGTCCTGGGCATCCAGTGCGCGCCCATAACCTGGCCAATCGGCATGGGGCAGCGCCTGAAAGGCGTTTACCACCTGCTGGATGATACGGTCCACCTCTATGAATCCGGGAAAAACTATGTAACGCAGGATGCCCAAATCATCCAGGGGATCGACAACCCCGAACTCGATGAGCGACTGGGCATCGATGCTGCGGACCTTCGGGACGAGATTGAGCTGGTCCAGGGCGCCAGCCACGAATTTGATGTAAACGCGTACCTGGCCGGTGAGCAGACCCCGGTATTTTTCGGCTCCGCCATCAACAATTTTGGTGTGACCCCCCTGCTGGACGCTTTTGTCGCCAATGCGCCGGCGCCCGGCCCGCGGGACACGGTTGGGCGAACGGTCGAACCGGAAGAAGCCCGGCTGTCCGGCTTCGTTTTCAAGATCCAGGCCAACATGGACCCGGCACACCGCGACCGGGTGGCCTTCATGCGCATCTGTTCCGGGCGGTTCAGCAGCGGTATGAAAATGCAGCACGTCCGGCTGGGCAAAACGGTAAAAGCAGCCAACGCCCTGACCTTCATGGCACAGGACCGCGAACACGTGGAAAACGCCTGGCCCGGGGATATCGTGGGCCTGCACAACCACGGAACCATCAGCATCGGCGACACCTTCACCGAAGGCGAATCACTGCAGTTCACCGGCATCCCCCATTTCGCGCCCGAACTGTTTCGCAGGGCCCAACTTCGGGACCCGCTGAAACTAAAGGCGCTGCAGAAAGGCCTCGCGCAGCTGTCCGAAGAAGGCGCCACTCAGTTTTTCAAACCCCTGATGGGCAACGAGCTGATTCTTGGCGCGGTGGGTATTTTGCAGTTCGATGTCGTGGCTTACCGCCTGAAAAACGAGTACGGTGTCGAAGCCACGTTCGAAAACATCAATATCCAGACTGCGCGCTGGGTGCATTGCGAGGACGGCAGGATGCTGGATGATTTCAGCCGGCAATTACAGAACAACCTGGCTGAAGACGGCGCAGGGCATCTGGTTTACCTGGCGCCCAGCAGGGTAAACCTGCAATTGACCGAGGAACGCTGGCCCGATATCCGCTTCGCCGCCACCAGGGAAACGACCATTTTCGCCAACTGACCCCATGACCAGCGCACATTCCTTATTCATCAAGCTATTTCCCGACAGGGAGCGGCGTAAGATGATCTGGGGGATTTCCCTGCCCATCATGGGCGGGATGATGTCACAAAACGTTCTGAACCTGGTGGATATCGGAATGGTTGGCCGGCTGGGCGACAGCGCGCTGGCCGCCACCGGAATCGGGTCCTTTACCAACTACCTCGCCATTTCTTTCATCATTGGCCTGTCGGCCGGCGTGCAGGCACTGGCGGCGAGGCGGCTGGGCGAAGGTCGTGACTCCGAAACCGCCATACCGCTGAACGGCGGCCTTCTGCTGGCGCTGATGATCGGCCTGCCACTGTGCATCATCCTGATCCTTGCAACGCCTTATGCCTACAACTTCCTTACCTCTGATGCCGAAGTAAGGGAACTGGGCATCCCCTACCTGCAGGTCCGGATTGCCAGCATGATCGCCGTCGGCATGAATTTTTCATTTCGCGGTTACTGGAGCGCCATCCACCTGACCGGCATCTACCTGAAAACCCTGTTGATCATGCACGCCATCAATATTTTTCTGAACTGGGTGCTGATTTTCGGCAATCTCGGCGCACCGGAACTGGGCGTGTTTGGCGCCGGGCTGGCCACCACCATCTCCCTGTACATCGGTACCGCACTGTATTTTTTCTTCGCCATAGGCAAGGCCAGTGACAAGGGCTTCCTGCACGGCATCCCTTCCCGGGCAACGCTGTGGAGCCAGTTCAGGCTGTCCCTGCCCAGCAGCCTGCAGCAACTGTTTTTCTCCGCCGGCCTGGTGACCCTGGTCTGGATCGTTGGCCGCATCGGCACCGCCGAGGTCGCTGCCATCAATATCCTGATGACCTTTCACATTACGGCCATGCTGCCGGCATTCGGCGTTGCCCTGGCCGCGACCACCCTGGTGGGTAATGCACTCGGGAAAAAAGACGTGGAAGAAGCGTCCTTGTGGGGTTGGAACTGCGCGGCCCTGACCTTCGTCTACGGCGTCGTCATGAGCCTGCTGCTGATTCCGCTGGCGGAACCGATCCTCGGCGTATTCCTGACCAACCCGGAAACCCGGAAACTGGCCCATCTGCCCATGGTGCTCTGGGCGCTGATGATCAGCTTCGATACCGCCGGCATGGTCCTGATGAACGCCCTGATCGGCGCCGGCGATACCCGCCGCAGCATGTGGATCAGCCTGATCTGGCAGTGGATGTTCTTTTTACCGCTGGCCTTCGTCACCGGGCCCCTGCTCGGCTTTGGGCTGCTGGGCGTGTGGATCATCAACGGTTTTTACCGGGTTGGCCAGGCCATCAATTGCGGCACCCAGTGGGCAGGCCGAAAATGGGCGCACATTGAGATTTAGTGTATAAAGCAAGATTCCAACGGGAGGGCCGTTCATGATCGGAACCATCGCTTTTGGCATTTTTGGCCTTGCCGTTCTGGTCAGTATCGCGCTCGCTTTCTCTTCCGGACGACAGCACATCGACTGGAAACTGGTGGCCTCCGGCATCACGCTGCAGTTGATGTTCGCAATCATCGTCATCCTGGTGCCCGGCGGGCGGGAATTCTTCGAAGGCCTGAGCAGCATCTTCGTGCGCATCATCAGCTTTGCGCTCGACGGCGCGGAATTCATCTTCGGTTCGCTTGCCGACCCAAGCAACATGGGCTTTATTTTCGCCTTCCAGGTTTTGCCCACCATTATCTTTTTCGCCTCGCTGATGGCGGTGCTCTATCACATCGGGCTGATGCAGAAAATCGTCCAGGGCATGGCATGGGTCATGCTCAAGGTCATGCGGATCAGCGGCGCGGAATCCCTGTCGGTTGCCGCCAACGTCTTTGTCGGCCAGACCGAAGCCCCGCTGGTCGTGCGCCCCTATATTTCGCGCATGACGGAATCAGAACTGTTCACCATGATGGTAGGCGGCATGGCGACGATCGCAGGCGGCGTGCTGGCAGCTTACATTACGATGCTGGGCGGCGCAGACGAGGCCGCGCGTATCTTCTATGCCAAGCACCTGCTCTCGGCCAGCATCATGGCGGCGCCTGCCACCGTGGTCATCGCCAAGATACTCAAGCCCGAAACGGAACAATCCCTGACTCGCGGGGAGGTCAAGCTGCACGTCGAAAAGACCGCCACGAACGTGATCGAAGCTGCGGCCAATGGAGCGGCCGACGGCTGGAGGCTGGCGCTCAACGTCGGCGCGATGCTGCTCGCGTTCATCGCGCTCATCGCGATGATTGACTACCCGCTGGGTTGGATTGGCGAGATCAGCGGATTCGATGCCGCCACCGGGCGGGCCCTCAGCCTGTCCACCATCCTGGGTTACCTGCTGTCTCCGCTGGCCTGGGTGATTGGCGTGCCCTGGGCCGATGCGATCACCGTTGGCGGGCTGATCGGGGAAAAAGTGGTCACCAATGAATTCGTGGCTTATGCACACCTGAAAGAAATCCAGGATTCCCTCAGCCCGAAAGCACTGCTGATCTCCACCTACGCCCTGTGCGGATTTGCCAATTTTTCATCGATTGCCATCCAGATCGGGGGCATTGGCGGTATCGCTCCGGACCGCCGCTCCGACCTCGCCCGCCTCGGGTTGCGGGCAGTGCTGGGAGGAACCCTTGCAACCATGATGACAGCCACCATCGCCGGTGTGCTGACCAGCATGGTCTGACATGTCCGGCGGTTCACAATTCTCGTTATTCTCAAAACGGAGATTCATGCCGTTTTTCATGACCCAGGGGTTCGGGGCATTCAACGACAACGTGTTCAAAAACGCACTGGCTGCCCTGCTGGTATTCGAGAGCAGCAAAATGGCCGGACTGAACACGGACCAGCTGGTCAATTTCAGTGCGATGGTTTTCATATTGCCGTTTTTCCTGTTTTCCGCCCTGTTCGGACAGTTTGCCGACAAGTACGAAAAATCCATGCAGATACGCCGGGTGAAACTGCTGGAAGTCGTCATCATGTTACTGGCAACCCTTGGGTTCTGGCTGGACAATGTGCCCCTGCTGATGTTCGTGCTGTTCCTGCTGGGTTTGCAATCGACCATTTTCGGCCCGATCAAGTACGGCATCCTGCCCAGGATTCTGAAGCGTGAGGAACTGGTCGGCGGCAATGCGCTGATCGAAATGGGCACCTTCGTCGCGATCCTGGGGGGTACGATCGCGGGCCCGCAACTGGCTGGCATCGAGGCCAGCTGGCCATACTGGGCCAGTGCGGCCTGCCTCGCCGTTGCGGTTACGGGATACCTCTTCAGCCTGAGAATACCCCCCTCGCCGGCGGTGGCGCCCGACCTCGAAATCAGTTGGAATATCTTCGCCGAAACGGTCCGTAACATGAAGTTCATCAACCAGAACCGGACCGTACTGAACAGCGTGCTGGGAATCTCCTGGTTCTGGTTTTTCGGCGCCATATTCCTCGTCCAGATCCCCAGCTATACGCAGAACGTGCTGGGCGGAGACAAGCACCTGATGTCCGCCCTGCTGGCGCTTTTCATCATCGGAATCAGCACGGGCTCGCTGCTATGCGAGCGGCTTTCGGGCAAACAGGTGGAAATCGGGCTGGTTCCCTTTGGCGCCATCGGCCTGACGCTGTTCGGCCTGGACCTTTATTTTGCATCTCCGGAAGCGCCTGTGGCAGGCATCACAGTGATGGAATTCCTGGCAGACGGCAACAACTGGCGCATTGTCATCGACCTGTTGCTGATCGGCACTTTCGGCGGCTTCTATATCGTTCCGCTCTATGCCCTGGTCCAGTCGCGGTCCGAGCAGGACCACCTCAGCCGGGTGATTGCAGGGCTCAATATCCTCAACTCCCTGTTCATGGTGGTAGCGGCCGTCTCGGCTATGCTGATCCTGGGGCCCGCGGGACTTTCGATTCCCGAACTGTTCCTCATTACCGCCGTGCTTAATGCGGTGGTTGCTGTCTACATTTTCACACTCGTCCCGGAATTCCTGATGCGCTTCCTGGTGTGGATTCTCATCCACACGATTTACCGCGTGAAAGTGACAGGCATGGACCATATTCCCGAAGAGGGCCCGGTGATTCTTGCGAGTAATCACGTCAGCTTTGCTGATCCGCTGATCCTTGGCGGAATGATCCGTCGTCCGGTGAACTTCGTGATGTATCACAAGATTTACAAAATCCCGGTGCTGAACTTCATTTTCCGGACCGGGAAAGCCATTCCCATTGCCGGCCGCGCCGAAGATCCCCGGATCCTCGAAAATGCCTACCGCAAAATGCACGGCGTGCTTGAATCCGAAGACGTGCTGGGCATTTTTCCGGAAGGCGGAATCACCCGGGACGGAGAAATACAGCCCTTCCGGCATGGAATCGACAAGGTCATTGCAGAGCAGCCGGTGCCGGTCGTGCCGGTAGCGCTGTGCAACCTGTGGGGTTCTTTGTTCAGCCGGCGTGATTCATTGTTGAAACGGCGACCGTACAAACTCTGGTCGCTTATTGAATTGAGAATCGGTGAGCCGATTCCACCAGAAGAAGTATCGGCGGAGCGGCTTCAGCGAGAAGTTGAAAACCTCAGAGGCGAAGACCGCTGAATGTCACGGCAAGGAATTTCATACCGGTTTACCCATGCGGTTACGCGAAAGCCCTCGCACAGCGTGGTCCGGGGTCTCAGGGCAATTGACCGGGGCACTCCTGATTTCGAAATATTTGAAACTGAACATCGGCTATATTTGGCGGCTCTGCGGCACGCCGGCCTGAAGGTGACCACCCTCGAGACCTGTGAAGAATTTCCTGATTCGGTCTTCATCGAAGATGCGGCATTGTGCCTGCCCGAAGGGGTGGTCATGTTGAGGCCGGGCACGCCGTCCCGGACCGGGGAGTCCGCTCAGCTTGTCCCTGAACTTGCAGCTATGGGCCTGCATATTCATCCACACGGCTCTGACGGATATATCGATGGAGGGGATATCCTGGTCACCGATTCCGCCGTCCTCGCGGGGCTGTCGAACAGGACGGACCGGGCCGGATTCGAATGGCTGAAAGCCCTTCTTCAATCCTGGGATTACAAGGTGATGGCTGTTGAAACCCCGCAGCAGGTGCTGCACTTCAAATCCGACTGCTGTGTGTTGGACAGTTCCACCATCATGGCTACTTCCCGGCTTGCGGGAAAAGCCTGTTTTTCCGGGTTCAGAGTACTGACCGTTCCGTCCGGGGAAGAGCCCGCGGCGAATTCAATCCGGGTTAATGACAGCCTGCTGATACCGGATGGATTTCCGGAAACGGCTGAAATGCTGGTGCGCGAAGGTTATTCGGTGGTGACCGTTCCGGTTTCCCAGGCGAGTTTGCTGGACGGGGGCTTGTCCTGCATGTCTTTGCGATTTCGCCGGTGCGGCTGAAATCCGTTTCAAAGCGCTTTTCCGCATTTCCAGCATTGGGCAAAGTGGCCATCCACCTCGGCGCCACATGCAGAACAGGTCCAGTCCTCCCCGGGCTGGCTGGCCGCAATTTCCGCCGACAGCAATTCTTTTGCGTGCCCGAGGTCTTTTTCTTCCAATACGAACAATTGCGGGATAACCTCGACAAACGGCAACTCGCCTACAACGGATGAGCCAAATTCATTTTTCAGGAAGGTCCTGATACCGTGCGCTTCGAGCAGCGACTGCATCTGTCCCACGCGGCTGAAATTGAAATCCTCAAAAACCTTGATCACGAATCTACAACGTCTTCGTCTTCGGCGGGCCTGAAATCCAGGGAAGCCGAGTTGATGCAGTATCGCATTCCTGTCGGTGGTGGCCCGTCAGGAAAAATATGCCCGAGGTGCGCGTCGCAATGCCGGCACAGCAATTCGATCCGGCTCATGCCGAGGCTGAGGTCCGCGCGTTGAACAATATTGGCTTCCTCGAGCTCAGAATGAAAACTGGGCCAGCCACATCCTGCGTTGAACTTGCTGCCGGAGTCGAACAGGGCATGACCGCAGCAGACGCAATGATATTGCCCCGGGTCCCAGCATTGTTCGTAAATCCCGCTGAATGGCGCCTCGGTGCCGGCCTGCCGCGTGACCCGGTATTGCTCAGGATCGAGTTGCTCTTTCCACTGCTGGTCAGTTTTGTGTATTTTTGCCATGCTTCGATAGTAACCAAACCAGGCCCTGGCGCATACTCTATGCTGAAAATTTACGCAAAATCTGTGACGCGCATTGCCGCCATGGGCCTGTGCATAATCATGCTGACCGCGGGCTGTGCAGGCCCTTCCTATTACGGTCAGGCCGTATCCGGGCATATGCGCCTGATGAACCAGAGGGAGGACGTCAGGCTCATGCTGGATTCGGAAACGACGGATCCCGACCTGGCAAGAGACCTGGAACTGACGATCCGGATCCGTGAATTCGCGGTGAAGCAACTGGACTTGCCCGATAACGACAGTTATTCACAATTTGTCCGGACGGGACAGGAAGCGGTCACCTGGAACGTGATTGCGGCGCCGGAGTTTTCACTGGCGCCTAAACAATGGTGCTTCCTGGGTCCCGGCTGTGTGCCATACCGGGGCTATTTCAAACAGGAAGAAGCCATTCAGTTTGCCGGCTCGATGGCCTCGAAGGGTTACGACACCACCGTGTCACCCGCGATCGCCTACTCGACCCTTGGCTGGTTTGACGATCCTCTGCTGGACACCATGTTCCAATACAGCGATGAACAACTGGCCGCTTTCATTTTTCATGAACTGGCCCATCAGAAACTGTATGTAAAAGGCGACACCGCCTTCAACGAGGCCTATGCCGGTTTTATCGAACAAACCGGACTGACGCGCTGGCTCGAACAGCAGGGCCGCGCCGGGGAGATACCCGACAGGCAAAAAGCCTCAAAAGCCGCATTGCAGTTAAACCAGTTGCTGCAATCAACACGGGAGCAGCTCAATGAAATCTATGGCAGCGACAAGCCCGAAGCGGCGATGAGAAAAGCGAAATCCGACTCCTTCACCAGGCTGGTCCTGGATTACCAGGCGATGGTGGAATCACAATGGGAAGGCCGTAACTACTACGAAAACCTGTTTGCAGGTGAACTGAACAACGCCAGCCTGGCCCTGATCAACACCTACCAGGGAGGCCGTTGTGCCTTCAAAAGCCTGTATCAGCAGGCGGGGCGGAACATGGCCAGGTTTCATGAGCTGTCGGCAGCAAAAGCGAAGCTTGCCGGAGATGCCAGGGCAGCCTGGTTGAATCGCCCTTGCGAGGCCATTGCTTCCAACAGCGATCTGTGACAACTTACTCCGAACCAGCATGGCTCACGACTGACGGCGCAAATACCTTTGCCTTTATTTCAGCTTTCAACACGCAGATATTCCGCTGCATTCGCAGCAAGTCTTTGTCTGTGGATTGTGCCGGGACTGCTGTCCGGACAGGAAAAAGCGGAACGGCCAAAACGGGAAGCAATATCCGCCTGCCCGGACCCTCGCATGGGCCCTGCGATCCCGCCGACGCCCGATCGAAGCCAGTCCCCTGTCATCATTTACGCGAAAGAACTCGACGCAAGCAAAACCCGGGAGGGCGAAGCCAGGGGAAATGTCGAACTTTTCAGGCTGGATCAGCACTTCCGGACAGAACAGGTGCTGTTCGATCCGGTCAGGGAAATCGTGACCGTGCCGGGCGTCCTGAGCTATGAAGATCAGCAGGTCTGGATCACCGGTGAAGCCGGAAGCTACAGCTTTACCGATGAATCCGGAGAGTTTTCCCTGGTCGATTACGGGCTATCCAGTTCCAGCGCCAATGGTCGCGCGGAATACATCCAGCTGATCGGCGGACATACCTCGAAGCTGCACGAAATAGACTACACATCCTGCCCGGGCGAGGAGCCGGACTGGCAAATCTATTCCCGGGAACTGGAACTGAAGCATGAAGAGGGCCAGGGCGTAGCGCGTGGCGCGAAGCTGTTTTTCAAAGGTGTTCCCATCCTTTACGCCCCCTGGTTCACTTTCCCCATCGACGATCGCCGCAAGACGGGGTTCCTCTATCCTCACATTGGCCAGAGCAGCGACCTGGGATTCGAGTTCGGAATTCCCTGGTACTGGAACATTGCACCGAACCAGGACCTGACGCTGGAGCCCAGGTACCTGACCAAGCGCGGATTTATGCTGAACGGTGAATACCGCGTGCTGACCAGGAGAACGGGGGCCGAGGTCAATTTCGACATCATTCCTAACGATCGTAAAACCGACAAGGCCAGGTATCACTACCTCGTGGAGCACCGCGCCTACCCGTGGAAGCGATGGAACTCACGCATCATCGTCGATCGTGTCAGCGATGATGAATATTTCCAGGACTACGGCAGAAACCTGACTGAAACCTCGCGCCAGTTCCTCAGAAGCAGCGGCACCCTGACCGGGGTGGGTCATTACTGGGACTTCGAACTGATGATGGATGATTTCCAGGTAATTGACGACACCATTCTGCCGGAAAATATTCCTTACCGAAGGTTTCCCCGCCTCGGCTACTGGCTGGACCGGCCACTGGGGAATTCGGGCTTTTTTGCAGGGCTGGATTCAGAGCTCGTCTATTTTGACCGGGACCAGGGCTTTACCGGTGGACGTGTCGACCTGTACCCCCGGATTTACTGGGACCGTTATGCCAGTTGGGGCTTCATCAAGCCCAGCGTCGGTTACCGTTACACCGGGTACAACCTGGATGAACAGGGCATGCCGGACGATGAGTCGCCGAACCGAGGCACACTGATCGCCAGCCTGGACGCCGGGCTGGTATTTGACCGCATCACCGGCGGGGGCAATCTGCAGACACTCGAACCGCGGGCATTTTATCTGTACGTTCCCTACGAGAACCAGGATGACCTGCCGGTCTTCGATACGGGCGAGTTCACGTTTGGCGTCAGCCAGTTGTTCAATACCAACCGCTTCGCCGGCGCCGACCGCCAGGGTGACACCAATCAACTGTCACTGGCGCTGACCACCAACCATTACGACGGAATGGGGGGGGATGCCCTGTGGAGCCTCAGCCTGGGGCAGATTTTCTACTTCAAGGAAAGGCGTGTGCAGCTGAACGGCGCCCCCCCCAATGATGACGATTATTCACCTTTCATCGGGGAGTTCGCGTGGCATATCACGTCGCGGTTCAGCACGATTGCAGGCCTGCAATGGGACTGGGAAAGAGATGAGATATCGGTGGGTTCCCTGGGATTCAATTATCGTGGAAAGCGGGGTGAACGCGTCCTTTTCGAGTACCGTTTCCGCCG
>JARFQZ010000355.1 GCA_029287515.1 Lysobacterales bacterium | reverse complement strand
GTACGGATGCGCTGACCTGGATTTGCCCTTGTTGCTTGGTAATCGCGCGCTTGGTGACTTCGAAATTATCCAGCGGCTCATATCGATAGGGGGTTGTGGAACATGCTGCTAACAGAAGAACCAGGCTGACTAATATCAGCCTGGTCCATACTCTATTTAACATAATATACATTATACGCAATTATATCAGTCAGTACGTTCTGCGGATCAGGAGGCCTCCTGGGTTTCTTTACTGTGTTCCAGCGCTACCCTGCCTTCGCCTTCGGTCACCCAGAAAATGTAAAGCTGGTATCCCAGCGCCAGGATGACGGCGCCAAAGAACAACCCGATGATACCGGATGTAATCATTCCGCCGATGGCGCCGAGTAAAATGACCAGCATCGGAACTTCTACCCCGCGACCCAACAGCAGCGGCTTCAGGAATGTATCGCTTATGCCGACGACGACCGAGTAAACGAGGAAAATAGTGGCAGGTAGCGGCTCCGCTACTGAAAACACCCAGAGGGCGATCGGAATAAGTATAAGCGTTGGAGGCAGTTGGGCGATGCACAGGAAGAGAATAATCATCGCCCAGATTCCGGCGGCGGGCACATCCATGACGACCAGGCCAATCGTTGCCAGCGCGGTCTGGATGAAAGCGACGCCGAGAACGCCTTTCGCGACGCTTCGGATCGTGGCAACCGTGAGGTCGGCAAAGCTCTCACCCTTGTCCCCGCCAAGCCGTCGCCCGATACGCTTGGTAGCCTCGTAGCTGGCGTTGGCCGATAACATCAGGGCCCCGGAAATCAGTATCGACACAATGAAGCCCAGCAACCCCATCGTGGTGCCGGCCACCTTCTTGAGCAACCAGCTACTGAACGCCTTGACCTGGTCATGGTGCTTTTGCAGAGTGGCCTCCAGGTTGCTGGCCGCCTCGCCCCACACCTTGTTGATCCGCTCGCCTACCAGGGGCCATTCCGCTACTTTTTCATTGGGCGGCGGTACTTGCAGAGTGCCCTCTTCCAGTGACTGCGCCAGGCCCTGTGCGCTCTCGATACTTGAACTGGTCAATTGCCAGGCCGGCACGATCAGAATGGACAGGAAAATGATGACGATTATGGCCACCGATAGTTTTTCCTTGCCGCCCAGTGCACCCGAAAGTTTCTGCTGCACGGGATAAAGTGCGACCGCAATGATTGTCGCCCAGGCTACCAGGCCAACGAAGGGTTTGATGATAGTCAAGCACCATGCGGCCAAAAGAAACAACAGGCCGATTTGAATTGCGGCGTTAATGGCGTTCTTACTGAAAGCCTGCGTTGACATAGCAGATTGATCTTCTGACATAACGGTCTCTCCTGTTGTCTCCGTTTCAAATTTTATTCAATCACGACTGGCGGTTTACTTCCAGCACTGTGCCCGATCTCGCAACAATCCACATGACCAGGCAGAATCCTGCGAGCAAAGGAACGCATGCGAGAAGCACCCCTTCCCATTGCCAGTGAAACAGGAACCAACCGGAACTCAATGACGCAACGGCCTGGATTGAAAACACCAGGAAATCATTGGCTGACTGCACCCGGAATCTCTCCTCCGGACGGTACCCGCGTGGTAGAAGATTGGTCCCGCTGAGAAAAAGGAAATTCCACCCTATTCCCAGCAGAATCAGGGCCAGCCAGTAGTTCAGGAAATCTGTGTTCAGGGCCGCGATTCCCAGGCAGGCGACGTAAACAGCGACACCGGTCCACAACATCCCCTTGAAACCGATCTTTGCGGCGAGCCAGGCAAATACGAGTGACGGCAAGTACATGGCGGCTATGTGGGACTGGATGACGAACTTGGTTGCGTCCAGGCTATGGCCGGCGTGAGCATGCATGCTGATCGGCGTGGCGGTCATGATGAAACTCATGATCCCGTACCCCAGCGCAGCCGCGCAGATGGCAAGGATGATGACGTGGGACCTGAGTATTTGAAAAAGCGGGCGTCCGGACGACGAATGCTCGTTCTCCAATATTACGGTGTCCCGGTATTGGCTGATAATCAGCAAGCCTGCAAGATAGCTGCCAGCCAGCAGGAGAAAGGAGCCGGCGTACTCGGTGCCGAACAGAGCCCTGCCCCGCACGGCGAGTTCCGGGCCGACAAAAGCCGCCAGGATGCCGCCAAGCAGTAAAAACGACGTTGCTTTCGCCGCTTTTTCAGGCGGTACGGATTCGAGCGCCGCGAACCGGTACTGGTGACCGGCAGCACCTGACCAGCCCATCATGAACGCGGCCAGGCAGAAACCCGTAAAAGTATCGCTGACCAGGCTTTGCATGGCGAGCAGGGCCGCTGCGATCGCAACGAAACCATAGGCGATGAATACCCGTCTTCTGCCAAAACGGTGCAGCAGTTTCCCGGTTGGAAGCGTTGAACTGGCCACACCGACAACGACCAACGCAATCGGCAAGGTAGCCAGGTCGGTGGAAGGGGCGAACCCGGTGCCGATAATGCCTGCCAGCAACACCATCAGGGAGGTGCCGGCCATCATCAGCGAGTAGGCGATCATCAGGCGCCAAACGGTTGGCGGCTTGTGCCTCATTGGATTGGCGCCTGCAACATCAGCGGACGCTCATTGAGCTGAGCGAAAGGTCGCGGTTCGTATTACCGCGGATATCCGGGCCTTACCAGGCGAATGTCATTGCGACGACCGGGCCGCTGTAAGTCATGTCCAGGCTGCCCCTCCAGTCGTCTTTTTCGGCTCCGCCATTCAGGTTGAAATACTGCCAGTAAACATCGAAGCCCACATGGCGCCAGGCCTGGAAATTCACCCCAACGGTTGTATTCCACATGGTTCCATCGTAATCACCGACGTCTGCGCTGATCCAGTCTACCCGCGCGTGAATCAGCCAGCGCCTGGCCGGCGAAAAGTTATACCAGGCGCCGATATTGGGCAGGATCTGGCTGAAACCGACATCGTCGTAAGAGTATTCAAAATCACCTTCATTTTTGGCGATATTGCCTTCGATATATGCTTCCACGTCAAGATTGTGTACGCCCGCTCCAATGCCAAAATCGTGCTGCTTGTTCTTGATCAGACTCCTGCCAAAGAACAGGCGCGTGATTTGCATCTTGACACCACCACCGACAAGGCTGCCTTCGCGGAAAATGTCGCCGTCCCACTCGACGTCTTTGGTGAGAATGGCTTCGCCATCGGCCTTGTTGCTGAAGAACTGCCCGGCTACCGACCACTTTCTTTCACGGCCGAATTTATAGCGAAGCTGCGCATTCCACAGCGTGCTATGACCGTCCACTCCCAGGCTGTCCTGAAAATCGACATACGTGCTTTCATCATCCCCCAGTGTTTCGGCCTCTGCCTTGAACGAATTGTTGGATCTCATCCAGCCGATGCTGGCGGTGAAATTGTCAGAAAGCGCCGGGTGGTATTCGTAGTCCTGGGCGAGAGCTGGCGCGGAGGTCACCAATAAAACCAGGGAGGTCATACCGAACGCTAGAGTTTTGATCATTTCAGATCCTCAATCAGGTTTTTTAACTGGGTTTATTCTAACCCAATCAAATGTCATGGACCGACACATTTTCAATCACCTTTTGAAGCACATGTGGCAGTTTTCGCCGCGAATCTGGCTAGTGATGCGCATGATTCATCCCCCCGCCCTGGCTCATTGCGCCCCACATCATCAGGATGGTCCAGATGGCGAGCACCACCAGGGCGAAACCGATCAGCCTGCGAACCATAAGATCCTCGAGAAATGAAGCGAGTGCAGGCGCCGCAACCGTGAGCCCAAGCATTGCCGGCAGTGTGCCGGCGCCAAAGGCCAGCATCGTCAGAGCTCCTGTGGCGGGATTGGCGGTGGAGGCCGCAGTCATCAGCACTGAGTAAACCAGGCCGCAGGGAATCAGTCCCCAGAGAGCCCCCAGACTGATCCGCCCCAGCGTGTCCTGGCGATTTCCCGCTTTCAACGCCAGCGGCATGATTTTTTTCCACAACCCTGCCCCTCCGCGCTCGATGAATTCCACGCCGCGGAAATTGAACAGGAACTTCAAGCCAATCATCATGATCATGAAGGCAGTCAATAGCCGCAGCCACCGGGCAATGGGCATCAGGCCGGAAACGCCGCCCAGTACGGCAGCCGCTACCACGCCCAATACCGCGTAACTCGCCAGTCGCGCCAGGTTAAACTGGAGTGCGGGCACAACTGCCCTGCCCTTCGACATGGCGCCCAGGCCTGCGGCGATTCCGCCACACATTCCGAAACAATGCCCGCTGCCAAGCAGCCCTGCCAGGAACGCCGTGGTCAACACGGCCGGCTCCATCATCAGGGTTTCAGGGTTCATCACGGCTTCCCTCGTCTTCGTCGTCCGGATGAGGCGGGGGCTTTTGATCGTCATCCAGCACCACGCTCCAGCCGTGCGACTCCAGATCATCAAACTGGCCGGACCTGATCGCCCAGACCAGGGCCCAGACGGCCACCGCCAGCAACATCAGCGCGAGCGGTATCAGCACGTAAAGCATTTTCATGGGGCGGTATTCTCCGTTCTCCTTCTGACCATCCTGGACGCATTTGCGACCACTAGCAATGAACTCAGAGACATGCCGAGGGCAGCCATCCACGGTTTGAGCAGACCCGAGACCGCCAACGGCATGACTGAAGTGTTGTACAGGATCGCCCAGGTCAGGTTTTGCCTGACCAACTGCCGGGTGCGCCGTGCCGTGCTGATGGCTTTGCTGACCAGCCCGAGGGATTCTGACGTCAGGATCATGTCCGCCGCGCTGTTGGCCAGTTCGGCGCCGCCTTTGACTGTCATGGAGACATCGGCCGCAGCCAGAACGGGGGCGTCATTGACACCGTCGCCGACCATCAGCACGTGCCGGCCGGCTTGCCGCAGTTCTTCCAGGCCAGCCAGTTTCATTTCAGGAGTCTGCCGTGCGGCGCGGGTTTCAATGCCCAGGCGGTCAGCTACCCGGCCGACAGCGTCGCTGCTGTCCCCTGAAAGCACCGCCAGTTGCATACCTTCCCCCTGCAGATGCTGAACGGTTTCATGGGCATCCTGGCGCAGTGAGTCCTGCAATTCAAAACGGGCAACCCAGCCGGTGTCGTCAGACAGCCAGATGGTGTCGTCACTTTCCGGAGCAGTGGTACCAAGGGCGAATTCTGCCTTGCCGATTTTCCACGTTTTGCCGCCCAGACTGCCTGACAAGCCACTGGCTGCATGCACTGAAACATTCTCTGCCTGCAACGGTCTGTCGCCATTCAGGCCTTGTCGTCCCGGCTGGAATGCCTGTGCGATTGGGTGGGCGGACTTTGCCTCCAGCGCTGAAGCAATTTGCGTGGCCTGTTCCGGGCTGATTTCCGGCCGGTCCGGATTGACTTGCATCGAAGCAATCTCGGGCTGGCCACGGGTCAGGGTCCCGGTCTTGTCGAAAACCACGGTGTCCGTGCGCGTCAGGGCAGCCAGTGCTTCCCCGCGTGTCAACAGGATGCCATCGTCCAGCAGGCGGCGGCTGGCGGCCGCGTAAACTACCGGCAAGGCCAGCGACAACGCGCAGGGGCAACTGGCCACCAACACCGAGAGCATGGCGGAAAACGCCCTGTCCGGATCCACGAACTGCCAGCCTGTCCAGGTCACGGCGGCAATGATCAGCACCGCAACGATGAACACCGGAACCAGCCATGAGGGAATGGCGCTGCTTTCCGGGCGTCTTGATTGCGCCAGCAACAACAATCGGCCGAGTGCGGAAACGGTCGTTTCCTGGCCGCTTGCGGTGACGGTCATTTCCACCGGCTGCGTCAGGTTGATGGTGCCGGCAATAACCTGTTCTCCCACACTTCGGGGCACCGGCCGTGATTCACCGGTCAGCAGCGCCTCGTCGACCTCCGTCTCGCCCTGGAGCAGTTGACCATCGGCCGGAAAACTTTCACCGGTGCGTACCAGCACCCGGTCGCCATCGGCCAGGTCAGTGGCTGGAATGGTCTCGCTTCCGTTGTCCGTCAGGCGCACGGCCCATTCCGGCAACAGCCGTGCCAGCGCAGTGCCCGCTTGCAGATTGCGGTGCCGCAGCACCATCTCGATGTGCCGGCCGAGTGACAGAAAGAATATAAACATCACTACCGAGTCGAACCACACTTCACCCGCGCCGGCGAAAAAGTTGTAACAGCTGGCAAGAAAAGCCAGGCTGATGGCCAGGGCCACGGGCACGTCCATACCGGGGCTGCCGGCCTTCAGGCTGCGGATAGCGCCCTCGAAAAAGACGCGCCCTGAATAGATCAGGACAGGCAAGGTAACCAGCAGACTGACCCATTCCAGGAAACTGCGTTCGGCGACGTCGATCCCGAACGCATCACCGGCATAAAGGCCCACCGCGTACATCATCACCTGCATCATCCCCAGGCCGGCGACGCCCAAACGCTTCATTGAATCTCTGCGTTCTTGCTGGCGCCCCTGCTCTTCGGCGCTCGCCAGCGGAAGGTGGGGCTTGTACCCCAGTTCCATCAGCGCCCCGGCCAGGTTGCTCAACCGGTTCTTTTCGGGCTTCCAGATGATGCGGGTATAGCCGGTGGCCGTATCCACCTGCACCGAATCCACACCGGGCTTGTTCTCGACGTGGCTGCGGATCAGC
>JARFQZ010000354.1 GCA_029287515.1 Lysobacterales bacterium | reverse complement strand
GCGGAGTCCTGATCATGGCGATCGTGTTCGTGTTTGCACGCGTGGCCAGTTATTTCTCGGACACGGGTGGCCCGGTCACTTACGCGACCCGCGCATTCGGCCCATTTGTCGGTTTCCAGGCCGGTTGGCTGCTGACACTATCCCGTGCTGCAGCTTTTGCGGCCAATGCCCACCTGATGGTTACCTACGCGGGCTGGTTCTGGCCACCGCTGGACGACGGTACGGCGCACCTTGTGGGTGTGGGCGTTGTCTGCGTGCTGCTCACCGCCATCAATATCGTCGGCATCAAACAGGGCATGATGGCTATTTTTGCCCTCACGGTGCTCAAGCTGTTACCCCTGGTGCTGCTCGTATTCCTGGGGATCAGCCAGACCAACCCGGAAATTTTCGCTGCGGCGGATATCCCGCCACTGGATTCCCTGGGCGAGACGATGCTGATCGTTTTCTACGCCTTTGTCGGATTCGAGAGCGCCGTGATACCGGCAGGAGAGGCCCGAAATGCCAAGAGGGATATCCCGCTGGCCCTGGTGCGCACCATCCTTGCCATTACCGTCTTCTATTTTCTGATCCAGATTGTCACGATTTCGGTCGCGCCGGAGATGGCCGGCAGCCGGACCCCGCTCGCTGATGTGGCCATGATCCTGATGGGATCGATCGGAGCGGGGATCCTGACCATGGGCGCGGTTTTTTCCATTACCGGCAACCTCACCTCGAGCATGCTGTCCGCCCCCAGGATGCTTTATGCCATGGGCCAGCTGGGCAGTCTTCCTGACTGGTTCGGCCGGGTCCATCCGCGTTTTCACACCCCCTCGAACGCCATTCTTTTTTACGCGGCTTTTTCGATCGTTCTCGCCTTGAGCGGGGGATTTGTTTTGCTTGCCGTGATCAGCACCATCGTGCGCCTGATGGTTTACGTGATGTGCATAGCGACGCTACCGGTGCTGCACCGCAAGCTGGGTGAATACGAGGGGCAATTCAGGCTCTATGGTGGAATGACGGTGCCGGCCATCGCCCTGCTGATCAGCATCTGGCTGATGACGCACGCCAGCCAGCAGTCCTGGCTGACGACCGGCGGCTTCATGGTGCTTGGCGGCCTGCTGTACCTGGTGACGCGCCGCAGGGACTGAACACTCAATCCAGTTCAGCCAGCGGCCGGTAGGGAATGCGGTAAAATTTCGTGTAAAGCACGGGTACGATGATCAGCGCCACTTGTCCCGGAGAGACCGACTCAAAATTTTCAGCCAGGCGTCGTGCGACGACGCCGTCGAAGGGTGCAAACAGCTGCGTGTAGTCCATGTTATTCTGTGCGCGCTCCAGGTTGGATTCAGCCACGTCAAAGGCGCGCACTTCGCCTGGAAATGAACGAATCAGCAATGCATCCGGGCCCTCGACCGCAAAAATTTTTTCGGGTCTCGCAACTTCACGTGGCGGAGGAGGTTCAGGCCTATCTTACACGGGAGTTCTGCCCCGGTTTACAGGCTCAGAACAATTTTCTGGTAGAGCCCGCCAAAATAGAATTCGGAGTCGATTTGCTCAGGCTTGACGCTTTCAGGGAAGAAAGCAGGCAATTCTTCACGCCACAAATCCATCGCGAACGGCTCGAGCCAGGTCAGGATGGGTTTCATCACGTAGCGCATGGGGTTGCTGCGTTTCGGGCCGTGGTAGTCGACAAAGATGACTTTGCCGCCCGGACGGGTCACCCGGATGGCTTCCTCGACGGTCTTGCGGCGGGCATCCTCCGGCTGTTCGTGCAGCAGGAAAAAGACCACCGTTTCATCGAAGTTGTCATCCGGAAACGCCATTGCAGTGGAATCCTGCAGGTGGGCTGCGATGTTCTGGTGACGCTCGAGCTTTTTCTTGACGTTTTCTATCTGTATAGGTGCTACATCCAGCACATCCAGTTGCGAACCGGTTTTGGCAAGATGGTCCGCAACGCGATTTGAAAAATCACCGTACACACAAGCTACCTGGAGCACCCTGCTATTTGGCTCGACCGTCAATTCATCGAGAACCGCTGCGGTGAGGCGTTTCATGTTGCCCCACAGGATAAGGTTCACGACCCATTCGCGCTCAAAGAAATAGAATGATTTCGGGTGCAGATAGGCCCACCAATAAGTGTCCTGCAGGTACTCGGGAATTTCCGGGACGGGTGCAGGTGTCGCAGCTGCCGAGCCTGTTTCCCCGGGGGAGTAACCTTCTACACTGTATTCAAAATTTTCTGCTACTGCTCTCGAATCGTCGTTCATCGCTGCTCAAATTGTGTACAAATAAAATGCCGTCATCACGGTGCCGATAAAGGCGACCAGGTAGACGGCATTGGCAACCACCTTGTCTTTCCTCACCCCGAAATCGTGGAACACGACTCTCAGGCGATGAGCAGCATGCCACAAAGAGAGCGAAATTACGACGAACAGAATGATTTTGCCCAACCCGTTCGTCGCAAATTGGTGAATATTTTCAAACTGCAGGCCGTCCGGCACCTTGCCAAGGGCGATCAGCAGGAACAGGGCGATCAATGCGGGGAAGATAAATGCGGCAATGGTTCCGCCGGCGGCAAACAGGCCCCAGACCACGGATTTTTTAGCAATAGTCATGTCAGATCACTCCTGCAAACCAGAAAATTGCCAGCGTAACGACAATCCAGGCCGCATAGTGACCGATCACAATGAACCTGTCTTCCAGCTTCTTTTCACCCAACTGGACCGGCATGGCCTTGGGCGCGAGCTTGAACCAGTCGAAAGTCATGTAAACCAGGAAAAAAATCAGCGCGGCGGCGTGAAATCCAACCATGAACGGGTTCTGTTGTGATGCCAGAAACGCATTCCATTGGGCCGCACCCCCAGCCAGTGAGGCCAGCCCCCAGACGGCCAGCAAACTGTATACGGCCACCAGCAGGCAGGTTACCTCCCGGAGCATGTATTTTTTATAGCGCCCGTTGCGCATGTACCAGGTTGTCTTCGAAACGGGCCGGACATAGGGCTGACGGCTCATGATTTGCCTCCCGGTAACTTCTGTTTCCACCATTCGATGGCCCCGTCCACCTTCATTTGCTGGACGGCCGCCGCCGGATCGACGCTCTTCGGACAGACCTCCGAGCAGGCGCCGACGAATGAACAATCCCAGACGCCATCGTGGTCGGCCAGGATATCCAGGCGTTCTGACTTGCCCTGGTCCCTGGAATCGATGTTGTAACGATGCGCCAGGGCCAGTACGGCCGGGCCGATGAAAGAAGAGTCCAGTGCGTACTGCGGGCAGGCCGCGTAACAGCACATGCAGTTGACGCACATGGTGTACTGCTTGAACTTGTACAGCGCGCCGCGGGACTGGTTGAATTCTTCGTTTTCCGGGGGCGGGTCCTTGCGGATGATGTAGGGTTTGGCGCGCTGGAGTTTTTCCATGACATCGTCGAGCACCACCACCAGGTCGCGCTCGATGGGAAAGTTTTCCAGCGGCTCGATCCGCACGTGGTCGGGCAGGTCCCGGATAAAGGTCTTGCAGGTCAGGCTGGGCTCACCGTTGACCATCATGCCGCAGCTTCCACAGACCATCATGTGACAGGACCAGCGGTAGGCCAGTGTCGTATCGATGTTTTCCTTGACGTAATTGAGCGCATCAAGAATCGCCCAGTCTTCCTCACAGGGGACTGAATAATTCTGGAATCGGGGTTCCTGGTCCTGCTCGGGATCGTAACGCAGTACCTCCAGTTCGAGTTGCCTGGTGTTCATTTGTCTTTCCCCCCCGAATAATCGCGCACTCCCGGTTTCGAGCGGGTAATGGTCACATCCAGCCACTCGATTCTCGGCCTGTTGTCGTCCTGCCGGTAAGCCAGCGAGTGCTTGAGGAAATTCTCGTCATCGCGCTCGGTGTAGTCGAGGCGCTGGTGTGCGCCCCGCGATTCGCGGCGCTCAAGTGAACCTTCGGCAACGGTTTCGGCAATGTCCAGCATGTTGCGCAGTTCCAGCGCCTGCTGCAGGTCGGTGTTGAACACGTTGCTCTTGTCATGGACCTCGATGTTGCAATATCTCTGCCGCAGGCCCGCGATTTGCTCGCAGGCGTCCCGGGCGCCGTCTTCATCCCGGTAAATGCCAGCTCCTTCTTCCAGGGTGGTTTTCATGTCCCGCCGGATGGCGGCGATGGACTCGTCGCTACCGCTTTGCTGTAGCAATTCACGCACCCAGGTGACCACGGCTTCAGACTGTTCCGCCAGGGCCGGGTCGTCTTCACCTCTGCCC
>JARFQZ010000154.1 GCA_029287515.1 Lysobacterales bacterium | reverse complement strand
GCGCGCCACTACCCGGCGGCGGCGATGGCCGAAAATCCCGCCAGGGCCATGCTCGACGGTGTAGTTGCAGGCCAGGCCAGCCTGGTGGCGCAGTGGCAACTGCTGGGCTTTATTCACGGGGTGATGAATACCGACAACATGCTGCTTTCGGGCGAAGCCATCGACTACGGCCCTTGTGCGTTCATGGACGCCTTTCACCCCGACCGGGTGTTCAGTTCGATCGACCAGCAGGGGCGTTATGCCTACAGCAATCAGCCTGCCATTGCCCACTGGAACCTGGCCAACCTGGCGCAGGCGCTGATCCCTATTCTGGATCCTGACCGGGAGAAAGCCACGGTCCTGGCGCAGGGTTCAATCGATGCGTTCCCGGACCTGTTCCAGAGCGCCTACCGGCGGGGAATGGCACGCAAGCTGGGATTGGCAAAACCGGAGGTCGATGACGACGCGTTGGCTGCCGATTTGCTTGGTTTGCTGGCCCGGGAACAGGCCGACTTCACCCTGGCATTCCGGCGCCTGGCAGAGCTGGCGTTACCCGGTTCTGAGCAGGGCATTTCTGAACTTTTTGAATTTTCCGGAGCATTTGACCCCTGGCTGGACCGCTGGCGACAGCAGATCGAAAAAGATGCCCTGCCACCACATGAGCGGCAGAAGCTCATGTTCCAGGCCAACCCGGTCTTTATTCCGCGCAATCATCTCGTCGAAGCCGCCATCAAGGCTGCTGTCGAGGAAGAAGATTTTTCAGTTTTTAACCGGCTGGTTGACTTGCTTGAGAGACCGCGCGATTTTGAGCCCGGACTGATGGAGTTTGCGCGGCCACCCCGGCCGGAAGAAGTGGTCGCACAGACTTTTTGCGGTACCTGAGGAGGAAACTGATGATTGACACTGTTTTTGAAGGTGGCTGCACCTGCGGCGCCGGCAGTAGCGGAGTACTACAAGGCGGCCGATTACTGGTCCGGGGAAAACATGGCGAGGTATCGCCGGGCACTGGGTAAATGACGGCTTACTGGATAATAAACTCCTTCTGTTTGAAGTCATCCTGGATGGACGCGATCAGCAATTTGGCGGGAAAATCGACTTTTCCCTCGGCGTCGAAGTTGATCAGCATATTACCGCTGACAATGCGCACACTGTCCGGTAAAACAAATTCCTCTTTCCATTCACCCAGTAATTCGTCGGTGTCTTTACCGGGCATCAGGATCGTAATCGAATGCGGATTCATATCCTGGTCAGCTTCGACCCGCATCACGACGTAGGTGTCATACAAACGCGCTGCGACGCGCGCTTTATGAATGGATTGTTCGGTAATCTCTACGGCGCTGTCCAGGTCTGATTTCGCGAACACCGAGTTCATCATCGGGGTGGCGAACACGACAATCAGGGCGATAATACTGGTGATGATCAGCAACTCGATGGCGGTCAAACCTTTCATGGTTGCCTTGTCGGTATGGTTCATGGGATATCCCTCTCCAAGAGCCCCTTGATGTCGATGGTTTTTTATGAATTTTGTTCAGACCAAATGAACGTGTCAGACCCACTGACGGATGGACAAAACGGTTGCGACATTGAAAAATCGCGGAGTGGAAGACGATCGCAGGCAGGAAGCCTGTTGTGGTGGAGCATCTGTCGAAAGCACTCAAGACTGGTAGCCTCCCGGGGTGCATCGAAACCAAAAAACATTTGCCCATCAGCCCGCATCCATGTCCCTTCGACCATGCTGAGACCAGCCGGTCGCCGGACAGGGCTTGGCGGAATTATACACAACACGGGAATTTTGCGGTAATTTCCTAAAAATCGCTCTATCTGGAACTTTCATGATGATTGAATTGAAATACAAAACACCAACGGACTGGGCTGAAGGCGTCGTCGACGCCATGGACCGGTTTTTGCCGGACCATGCGGCAGCCGAAAAAAAAGCTTCCAGCATGGCCATGACCATGGTGTCGCATTATCCGGACCGGCCTGAACTGGTTGCGGCAATGGTCGATCTGGCCATCGAAGAACTGAATCATTTCAGGGCGGTGGTAAAACTGATGCAGGAAAGAGGCCTGCACTTGCTTCCCGACGAAAAAGATCCTTATGTGAACGAGTTGAGAAAGTCCATCCGCACCGGCAAGGACCTGTTTTTCATGGACCGCCTGCTGGTTGCCGGGATCATAGAAGCGCGAGGCGCGGAGCGGTTTGGAATGGTGGCGGATGTCCTGCCTGGAGGTCCGTTGAAAAAGTTCTATCGTTCCATTACCCAGTCAGAGGAGGGGCATGAAACACTGTTTATTGATCTGGCTGAATTATATTTTGACCCGGGAGTAACGCGGCTACGGTTGGAACAGTTGCTGGAAACAGAAGCAGACATCATCTCGGGCTTGCCTCTTCGCCCTGCACTTCACTGACAGCGGTGGAAAAATACCTCGCACGATATGCCGAGCCCGGCTCAGCCGTGGCGGCGGACATACCACCGGGCGAACCCTGGCGGCATATTCTGGTGGTTCCGGTTTGTAACGAGACACCTGCTATTTTGCGCCCCTTGCCGCCGGCTGCCGGGCGCAGCCTGATGATACTGGTGGTCAATGAGCCTGAATCTTCCCAACCGGGCGTATCCGCGGCCAACAGGGCTTTCGCTGACGAAGTTCAGGCGCGGTTTGAACGCAAGTGGCAGTCAGGTCCGTCAGCCGGGCTGGCCCTGTTCAGTGATCCCGCCTCTCCTCGCGATGTGCTGCTGGTCGATCGGTTCAGCGAAGGCCTTCGTTTTGCCGGCAAGGGTGGCGTCGGTTATGCCCGGAAAACCGGAGCGGATATTGCCGCCTGTCTCTATCACCGGAAACGTGTAGTTTCGCCATGGATACACTGCAGTGATGCGGACGTGGTCCTGCCGGGCCGTTACTTCAGCGCTGCCAGTGCCGGCGGTACGGAAAATACAAAGACCGTGGCCGCATTGATCTACCCCTTCCGGCACGTCGCGGGGGGCGAAGGCATTGACGATGGGGTGGTGCAGATGTCACGGCTCTATGAATATTCACTTCGATACTATGTTGCCGGTTTGAATTTTGCGCACTCACCGTACGCCTTTCACACCATAGGCAGCACGATGGCGGTCCATGCAAAGCACTATGCGAAAGTCAGGGGTTTCCCCCGGCGTGAGGCAGGCGAGGATTTCTACCTGCTGAATAAACTGGCCAAGGTCGGGTCCATCCAGTCGCTGGATGAGAAAAAGCAATGTGGGCCGATTGAAATCGCGGCCAGGCTTTCAGACCGCGTTCCTTTTGGCACCGGCGCCGCGGTCGGCAAAATGGTGTGCCTCGAAAACCCGTTCCGGGAATTCAAGCTCTATCATCCGGCGGTGTTTGACTTGCTGAAAGGGTGGATCGACAGCCTGCCCTTATTCTGGCAAAGGCAGTCCGCAGACCTGGCCGGTATCCTGCAGCCAATGGGGTTGGAGAAGTTGATCGTGCATCTGAATAAAGCCGGTGCAACCGGGGCCCTGGAACACTCGCTCAGACAAAGTTCATCCTCCACCCGGTTCATCCGGCATATGCATACCTGGTTCGATGCGTTCCGTACGCTGAAGCTGATCCACTACCTGCGCGATTACCATTACCCATCGATGAGTTTCGAGGCGCTGGCCTTAGCAGGCCGGCTGGATCACCTGCTGGACAGGGAGCCGGTATTGCGCCGGCTGCATGTCGAGTTGCGGGGCATTGATCCCTTTTAAATTTTGCTATCAGGAGCGAAGCTGCTCGTTTTCCCTTTCGAAAATCGCTCGGATCACCGCGCCATCCGACGGTTCCTCTTCGAGTGTCTCCGGGTCCCACTGGCTGCGGACCGTATCGAAAAAGTCCCCGCCGTAAATGTGGATTCCACCGGTAAACCGTTGCAGGGGATTCGTGACAGAATGAATGGCGTCGACCGGCAGCGCGGCGGCATCGCCCTCGAATAGCGCTTCGGCTCCGTACGCCCGTATCCCCTCGGATGATCTGCGCCAGAAAATGTTGTCTTCGCGGCCCGTGTAGATGCCTATATTCGCCCACATCAGGTGGTTGTGTGGCATCAGGTTC
>JARFQZ010000308.1 GCA_029287515.1 Lysobacterales bacterium | reverse complement strand
GCGCCGCGGATGATTTCAGTGCGCTCGGTGGCATAGGCGTCCACCAGCCCAAAATACTGGTTGGGTGCGTTGCGGAAGAACGCGTTATTCAGGCGCATGCCATCAACCAGGTGAAGAACCTGGGATCCCTTGAGCCCGCGTATGATCGGGATGCCCTGGCCCGGTGTAGTCTGTTGGAAAAAAGCACCCGGGACACCGCGTAACATCTCTGCGAGCAACTCGGGGGCGAGGCGGCTGATATCTTCGGCGCCCACAACTGAAATGGCTTCGGCGACATCGAGAATGGATTCT
This sequence comes from Lysobacterales bacterium, assembly GCA_029287515.1. Classification (GTDB taxonomy): domain Bacteria; phylum Pseudomonadota; class Gammaproteobacteria; order Xanthomonadales; family SZUA-36; genus JAHEFT01. The sequence continues at coordinate 7,367 of JARFQZ010000308.1, read as the reverse complement.
TCGGTCCTGGTTGCGGTGACCACGACCGACTCCATGCGACGGCCCGTCTCGTAGTCTTCACTGCTGTTTTCATTGGCGGTGTCAGCCACCAGCGAAGGCGCATAACACAGGAGCAGCAGGATGCAGGAGGTGGTTGCCCACCTCCCGTAACTGGAAACCATGCTGATCAACCCTCGCCCGGCACGCCTCTTCCGGGCGTCCATGGAACGCCGGCACGGTTCAGCTCAGCCCGCAACTCCGGCAACCCGGAATCCGTGATCTGCTGTATACGCTGACTGACCTCCGCGAATTCCTTCTGTGCAATGTCTATCGCGTCGCGGTGCGAGGGAGTCGGGCCGTAGGTGGACCGGAAAGTACCCATGACCGCAAAGTTGACCCGGCTGCTTATGGAAACGGGGCCGACATCCTGGTAAAGGTCACGTGCTTCGTTTCCGGAAAGTTTTTCTTTCAGTGCCAGCAGTTCGAGTTCGAGGGTGCGAGCCTGTCCCCGCAGAGTGTCCGGCGCGTCGGATCGCAACAGGGTTTCCTTGATTGCCCCGGTTTCTACCAGCATCGCCTCGATCGCTGCACTTGCGCCCGCTACCTGTCTGTTCAGGTCATCCAGCGACCGGCTGAACGCCACGACGTCTTCCATGGGTGCGCCGGGTTGACCGCGCTCTCCAATCGGTGTGACGGTGAACGACTGTGCCGTTCCAAGAGGCTGGAGTTCACCATTGATGCGCTTTGCCATGCTCACCTGGTAAGTACCCGGCACAGCCAGCGGTCCCGGAATATCGATGTAGCTGTCACCGGCAGGTTCCGGCGTCCAGGGCGATGAGACCGGGTAGCGAAGATCCCAGGCCACACGGTGAAAGCCGGCTTTCACCGGTCCTTCAATGCGGCGGACTACGTTCCCGGACTCATCCCTGACAGTCAGCACGATTGCCGGTGATTCTTCGATTTCCTCTTTCCGCAGCGCTTCCCATCCGGGGTAGGGTGTGTCACCACCGCTTTTCTCGAGATCTTTTTCCGATTCCCTGCGCTGCTCTTTTGCGGTCCTGATGTCCTCGCTCAGGTAGTAAGTGAATACAGCACCAAACGGCGGATTGGGCGCCACGAAAAAGCTGTCGCCCTGGCTGGATTTGCCGCCTACTTCGAAATCACCCATCGGAACCCTGGGTATGTACCAGTCTGCTCCCCTTACCGGAAAAAGGGTCGCTTCGTTTTGCAACTGCTCCCGGGTTACCGACCGAAGCGGGCTGTAGTCGTCCAGAATCCAGAATCCACGGCCGAATGAAGCCGCCACCAGGTCGTTTTCCCGTTGCTGGATCACCAGGTCTCTGAATGAAATGGTGGGGGCGCCGCCTGCCAGTTTTACCCAGTTCTGGCCACTGTCCACGGTGAAAAATACACCGAACTCGGTGCCGGCGAAGAGCAACCGGGGATTAACGTGGTCCTGCACAAGACGCCAGACAATATGGCGTTCCGGCAATCCCCTTGAAATATGTGTCCAGGTTCCACCCCGGTTTGTGCTCTTGAGAACGTAGGGAGAGAAATCACCTGATTTGTGGTCATCCACCACCACGTAAACGGTATCGGGGTCGTGCAGGTCGGCCTTGATGTCGTTGACGAAGAAATCGTCCGGTACATCGGGCAGGCGTTCGATGGCCCGCCAGTTCTGTCCGCCGTCCTCGCTGATCTGTATCCGGCCATCATCGGTGCCTGCATATAACAGGCCTTCCACCAGGGGGGACTCGGACACGTTTGTGATGGTGCCAAACAAGGACATGGCCCACAGGTCCCAGGACGCGTCGAAGCTCCATACCCGCCCCATCATCGGCTCTTTCAGGCGGTCGCGGCCGTGAGACAGGTCTCCGCTGATTGCTGTCCAGCTGTCGCCGCGGTCGTCCGATCGCCATAAGCGCTGGCTGGCGAAATAGATTCTGGCCGGATCGTGCGGACTGATCAGTATCGGGGCGTCCCAGTTGAATCGCTCGGATTCCTCTCCTGCCGCGGGCTGTGGCTGAATATAAATCACCTCGCCGGTTTTGCGGTCGTAGCGGACGAGGTTCCCCTGCTGCCATTGCGAGTAGACGATATCCGGGTCGGTCGGGTCCACCGCGGGCTGGTGGCCGTCGCCGAATAACGTAATGAACCAGTCACTGTTGAGTATGCCGTGCACGTTGTCCGTACGGGAAGGGCCGCCCTGGGTGTTATTGTCCTGGGTGCCTCCATAAACGTTGTAAAACGGCGTGTCGTTGTCGACGGCCACCTTGTAAAACTGGGTGACCGGCAGGTTGGACACGAAGCGGAATGTTTTTCCCAGGTCAAAGGACTCGTAGACACCGCCGTCAGTGCCATACATCAGGTATTCGGGATCGTCCGGATCAAACGCCATGGCATGGTGGTCGCCATGCTTATAGCCATGCGGCTGCGGCACAAACGTCTTACCGCCGTCTTCCGTGATGTGCAGCGTGGCGTCCATCTGGTACACCCGGTCGAGCTTGTGCGGGCTGGCAAAAATCTCCTGGTAATAATGCGGGCCGGTACCGCCGGACAGGTAGTCGCTGCGTTTTTCCCAGCTTTCACCGCCATCGAGGGAACGCCAGAATCCGCCCTTGCGGCCACCCAGCTCGATTGTGGCATAAACCACGTCCGGGTCGATGGGAGAGACCGCCAGGCCAATTTTTCCTTTATCTTCTTCAGGCAGGCCGTTAGTCAGTTCCCGCCAGTTGCTGCCGCCATCGACTGACTTGAAAATTCCTGATTCCGGACCGCCGTTCATAAGTGCTGCGACGTTGCGGATACGCTGGTGTTTCACCGCGTACATGATGTCCGGGTTGCGCGGGTCCATGTGAACTTCGCTGACGCCGGTAAATTCGCCGCCCCAAAGCACTCCGTCCCAGCTTTTGCCGCCGTCGGTGGTCTTGTAGAGGCCCCGGTCACCGCCACCCGACCACAATGGGCCTTGCGCAGCGACAAAGACCACGTCCGAATCGCGAGGGTCGATGGCGATCATCCCGATGTGCTCGGAGTTTTCCAGGCCCATGTTTTTCCAGGTGTTGCCGCCGTCCAGGCTCTTGTAAATGCCATCGCCATAACCGACATGGCGTCCGCTCACGTTTTCTCCCGTTCCAACCCAGACCGTGTTGTGGTTGTTGGGGTCAACGGTGACCGCTCCGATGGAATAGGAACCCTGACCGTCGAAAACCGACTTCCACGTCGTGCCCTGGTTGGTCGTTTTCCAGACGCCGCCGCTGCCTACAGCGACATACCACGTGCTGCGGTCGGTTGGGTCAAAAGCGATGTCCGCTATCCTTCCGGACATCAGGGCAGGGCCTATGCCTCGCCACTCCAGGCCCTTGAACGTTTTTTCGTTGAAGCCGGGCGGGGTGTCATCATTGGATTCGACCTCCGGGGCCAGGCTGAACAGCAAAAAACCGCATGCTGCCATGGTGGTTGCAAACTTTCGCATTCGTTTTTACTCCGGGGAACTGGTTTGATTACTGGCAGAAAAATAGCCGTGAATTATGACACACATTATACTGGATCACATGGCAGATAAACCGCAAACAAACGTACACCCCATTGACCCGCAGGACCGCCACGTGGCGCGTAATACGGGCATGGACTTCAAACCTGAGCTGTTTGGCGGCATCCGTGTCAATCGCAGTGCCGTGGAACGGCGTGCGGCTACCATCGGAACCCGGCGCACGGTCAAGAAGCAGTACCAGGCGGCCTGGCTGCTACGGGCCCTTACCTGCATCGACCTGACCACCCTGGCGGGGGATGACACGCCGGGCAGGGTTCGGCGTTTGTGCCAGAAAGCGAAACGGCCGGTTCGACAGGACATCCTGGAAGCGCTGGGCGTAGCGGAACTGGGCATCACGACCGCAGCCGTTTGCGTGTACCACAACTTCATTGAAACGGCGGTAAACGAACTGCAGGGCAGTGGCATACCGGTTGCAGCGGTGTCCACCGGCTTTCCCGCGGGACAGATTCCCATGCCGCTCAAGCTGGCCCAGATCAAGGAGTCGGTAAAAGCGGGCGCCTCGGAAATCGACATTGTCATCAGCCGTGAAAAAGCACTTTGCGGAGACTGGTCCGGTTTATACGAGGAAGTCAGGGCATTTCGTAAAGCCTGCGGTGAAGCCCATCTGAAAACTATCCTGGCGACTGGTGAGTTGGCAACGTTAAGCAACGTCGCAAAGGCCAGCTGGGTCTGCATGATGGCCGGCGCCGATTTCATCAAGACCAGCACCGGAAAGGAGTCGGTTAACGCGACACTCCCGTACAGCCTGGTGATGGTCAGGGCAATCAGGGATTATTACGCATTGACGGGGTTCCGCATCGGCTACAAGCCGGCCGGCGGGATCAGCAAGTCCAAGGAAGCATTGAATTACTTGATTTTAATGAAAGAAGAATTGGGTAATCATTGGCTTAGACCACATTTATTCCGTTTTGGTGCAAGTAGCCTGCTGGGCGACATAGAACGTCAGCTCGAGCACCATGTCACGGGAAGTTATTCTGCAGCGTTTCGTCACCCCAACGGCTGAGCCAGGGAAGGAATGATCATGGAAGTCAGAGACCTTTTTGAAACAATGGAATATGGACCAGCCCCCGAAGACCCCGGACCCGCCAGGCAATGGCTGGCCGACCGCAACAGCATGCTGGATCATTTTATCGGCGGTGAGTGGGCGACTCCCGATTCGGGTGAATATTTTCCAACCAACAGCCCGGCTTCAGGCGAGATGCTCGCCATGGTGGCGGACGGCAACGAGGCCGATGTCAGCCGGGCGGTTGCAGCCGCGGCAGATGCGCTGGAAGGGTGGGTTGCGATCGGCGGACACGGCAGGGCGCGGTTCCTGTACGCGATGGCCAGGCAGATCCAGAAGAACAGCCGACTGTTTACCGTGCTGGAAAGCCTGGACAACGGAAAACCGGTACGTGAAAGCCGTGATATCGATATTCCACTGGTTGCCAGGCATTTTTATCATCACGCCGGCTGGGCACAGCTGATGCAGGATGAAATGCCTGGTTACCGCCCCATCGGTGTCGTGGGCCAGATCATTCCCTGGAATTTCCCCCTGCTGATGCTGGCCTGGAAAGTCGCGCCTGCCCTGGCCATGGGGAACACGGTGGTGCTCAAGCCCGCTGAATACACATCGGTGACAGCGGAGCTCTTTGCCCAGGTTTGCAAGGAGATCGGGCTTCCAAGAGGCGTTTTTAACCTGGTGCTGGGAGACCACAAGGCCGGTGAAGCGCTAACCGATCACCCCGAAATCGGGAAGCTGGCATTCACCGGGTCGACTGAAGTGGGCAGGATTCTGCGCAAGGCGACCGCCGGTACCGGCAAAAAGCTGACGCTGGAGCTGGGTGGCAAATCACCGTTTATCGTTTTTGACGATTCCGACCTGGACAGCGTGGTGGAAGGCCTGGTCGATGCGATCTGGTTTAACCAGGGGCAGGTTTGCTGCGCCGGGTCCAGGCTGTTGGTTCAGGAATCCATTGCCGAAACGCTGCATGAGAAAATCAAGGCCCGCATGTCACGCCTGGTCATGGGTGATTCGCTGGATAAATGCATCGACATTGGTGCGCTGGTCGACCCGGTCCAGCTTGAAACCATCAGCAGCCTGGTGGAGCAAGGGGTCGAGGAAGGCGGTTCGTTGTGGCAACCGCCCTGCAAGGTGCCTGAGAAGGGCTGTTATTACCCGCCAACGCTCATCACCGATGTGCAGCCCGCCGCACGTTTGGCACAGGAAGAGATTTTTGGCCCGGTCCTTGTCTCGATGACTTTCAGAACCCCGGCTGAAGCGGTCTCACTGGCCAACAACAGCCGCTATGGGCTGGCTGCCAGCGTGTGGACTGAAAACATCAACCTGGCGCTGGATATCGCACCAAAACTGAAGGCGGGTTCGGTCTGGGTCAATTGCAGCAATGTATTCGATGCTGCTGCAGGCTTTGGCGGCTACCGGGAGTCAGGATTCGGGAGAGAAGGCGGAAAAGAGGGGCTTTATGAATACGTCAAACCTTTCTGGGAATCCCGTCTGAGCAAGGAGCCCGTGCAGCAATTGCCTCGATTCACGCCTGTCGATGTCTTGCCCGACAACGAAGCGCCGGAAATCGATCGCACGGCAAAACTGTATATTGGCGGCAAGCAGGTCCGCCCGGATGGCGGCTACAGCAATGCTGCTTACGACGCTACCGGTAAAGTGGTTGCCGAGATTCCCGCCGGTAACCGCAAGGACATACGAAACGCAGTCGAAGCCGCAAGGGCAGCGGGCGGATGGAGTTCAACCACCGCACATAACCGGGCCCAGGTTCTTTACTATATCGCTGAAAACCTCAGCGCCCGTTCCGCGGAATTCATTCATCGCATCCGGCAGCTGAGCGGCAAGGACGAGCAAGCTGCCACTGCGGAGTTCAATCTTTGCATTCAGCGCACCTGGCACTATGCCGCCATGTGTGACAAGTATGACGGGCGGGTGCACGCCACTCCGTTCCGTAACGTCACCCTGGCCATGAGGGAGCCCCTGGGTGTTATTGGCCTCGTTGCCCCTGAAGAGGCGGGGTTGCTTGGATTCATATCGACTGTCATGCCGGCCATCGCCATGGGAAATCGCGTCGTTGCGGTGCCGTCACAACATTACGCTTTACTGGCCACCGATTTTTACCAGGTCCTGGATACGTCGGACCTGCCCGGCGGTGTGCTCAATATCGTAACCGGGGACCAGGAAGTACTGGCTGAAGTGCTGGCCAAACACTACGACATCGAAGGAATGTGGTACTGGGGCACGAGGCGCGGCAGCCGCCTGGTCGAAGAAGAATCTGCAGCCACGATGAAACGCACCTGGGTGAATTACGGTCTTTACCATGACTGGTATGATCCCGAGCAGGGGCAGAGCGCCTCGTTTCTGCGCAAGGCTGTCGAAGTAAAAAATATCTGGATACCTTACGGCGAATAGGCCTTCAGCCTGCCTCAGTCGGTCGCGACCCCCAGTTCGGTGGTCACCCACTCACCGCCACCGGGTTCCGCCTGGGCGGGTGCCGCCAGTGATATGCGGTCGGCACTGAATTCCCCGCCCGCCAGGAACGCTGTGCGTATGGCGTCGGCTCTCGCGGTGGCCAGCGCCTCCAGATCGGCCTGGGTGATGCTTTCGGATACGAGCAGCTGCTCCCACATGTCGCCTGCATACGCCAGCTGGTCCAGTCCGGAATCTGTGCGATGCCGGTCTTTCACCGACTTCAGCGGAATTTCAGGAAAGCGCTCTTCGAACAGTTTCTCCAGCACCGAGCGGATTTCATCATCGAGCATTTCGATTTCTTCATCCTGATCGGTCGCCTGTTGACCCAGCCGGCTTAATGCTTCATCCCGGAGCCTGAAGTAC
>JARFQZ010000281.1 GCA_029287515.1 Lysobacterales bacterium | reverse complement strand
CGCCGGTGATGGCGGCGAATCCTGCGCCGGCTACCGTAATCTTCGAGGTTTGTTTCATCGGCGTCCCGCAAGTTGTATTCTATTTTTCTAATATACCATTTGTCGTGACAAAATGATGCTCCGCCTTTGGCTTTCCCGCCCACGCCTGTCACAATTCCGGGTAACCATTGGCCACGAAGAAGATCTGCTTAATGACCAGACCAACCTTACTGCTTGCCTTGTTGCTGAGCGTCAACACTTTTGCCCAGGAAGCCAAGCCAGGTCACGAACAGGCGGACCAACCCTCGGCGGCCACTCTGAGAGAAAACCCATCCACAAATATTCCTTACGAGAAGGGCGATGCCTCCAAAAATGTATGCGAGGACAGGTGGTCAAATTTCCTGCCGATATGGGGCAAGGCGGCCTGTGAACGGGGTTACGTGTTACCCAGGCCGTTCGGTATCTCCCTGGGCTACATGCACCAGGACCAACCCTTCGACGTTGAGGGCATTTTCGTTAACGGAGTGGACGTAAAAACACCGGGGCTGGCAGTCGTCAACGAAGTCCAGAACGAGGAAACCACTTACACATTGCGCTTCGATGCGTGGATTCTGCCGTTCTGGAACGTCTACGGCATCCTGGCAAGGACCGACGGGGAAGCGGAAGGCCCGCTCAGGCTGGACCTGGCCCCTGTTTTTCCGGTCCTTTGCAGCTTGCCCGGCAATGCTTGCAGCCTGGACACCACGTTCAGGATCGAATATGAAGGCGACGTGACCGGCTGGGGCACAACGGTTGCAGGCGGTTACAAGGATTTCTTCGGCATGATCGACTACAACCGTACAACCACCGACCTGGATATTTCGTTTACCGACGCCAAGGCAACGGTGATTTCTTCACGCATCGGCTGGAACGGAAAGATCGGAGGGTTCACCGGCGTTCTCTGGGTCGGCGCCATGTACCAGGACATCGCTCAAACACTCGATCTTCCGATTGACATCGGTGAAGACACGCTGCTGGTTTCCATCGAGCAGGCCACCCAGGTTCCCTGGAATTACGTGATCGGGGGGCAGTGGGATATCAATCGCAGCCTTTCGCTGCTGGTTGAACTGGGCTTCCACAAGCGGAAAAGCCAGATGATCAACCTGACTTACCGGTTCTGATCAAGCAGGTCAGTGCAGGCCCATCAGCACGCGCACATGTCCCCCTACACAACGGGCCAGGCTGTCCAGTTCGTAGCCTCCTTCCAGCACGGATACGATCCGGTTCTGTGCCGATTTCCCCGCAACGCGGACAAGTTGCTCCGTCACCCAGGTAAAATCCTGGTCGGTCAGGCTGACATGCGACATTTCATCATCCCGGTGTGCGTCGAAACCGGCTGATATGAAGAGAAATTCAGGGGCAAAACGCTCAAGCGCGGGCAGCCATTGATGTGTCACCGCCTCCCGGAACTCTTCGCTTTTCGCCGTGGCGTCCAGCGGCACGTTCACACGATTTTCCGCGTTTTCATAGATCCTGGTGTAAGGAAAGAATGGATGCTGAAAAGTCGAGCAAAACAGGAGCCTCGGCTCATCGCTGAACATTTCTTCCGAACCGTTTCCCTGGTGCACATCGAAATCGACAATAGCGGCCTTGCCGATGCCATGGGCCGCCAGCGCATGTGCTGCCCCGACTGCAATGTTGTTGAACATGCAAAATCCCATGGCCTGGTCACTTTCGGCGTGGTGCCCCGGAGGGCGAACGCAACAGAATGCGTTTTCCATTTCCCCGCTCATTACCAGGTCTACGGCCAGCACAGCCGCGCCCGCCGCGCGCCGCGCCGCTTGCAGGGACCCGGGGCTGATGACGGTATCCGGATCCAGTTTTGTATAACCGTTGTCAGGAATCGCTGCTATCATGGCTGCCAGGTGTTCTGGCGTATGCACCCGCAACAGCTGTTCGTCCGTTGCAAGCGGTGCATCGTAATACCTCAGCACGTCAAACAGGCCGGTTGCGACAAACCGGTCCTCAATGGCTGAAAGACGCCTGGCATTTTCCGGATGGCCTTCACTCGTATCGTGCTGGTGGCAATCTCGGTGACTGATATAAGCGGTTCTCAATTAAATATTCCTGGTAGTGACCAGAGTCATTATCCAGTGTAAAAGTTAACGACAGCAACTGGAATTTGGGATAGTTTGCGCCGATGAATACACATTACCTCACCTCGTTGTTCACCCCTGGAAGCGTTGCGCTGTTCGGCGCGAGCGACAGGCCCGATTCCGTGGGCGGAATCGTCTTCAAGAATCTCCTGTCAGCCGGCTATGAAGGCCGGATTTACGCGATGAACCCCAAGCGCGATGAAGTGCAGGGGCAAAAAGCCTACAAGTCGCTGGAAGAAATCGACGAGCAGATCGACCTGGCCGTGGTCGCAACACCCGCGCCCAGCATTCCCGCCATCGTTGAGTCCTGCGGCGAGAAGGGCATTAAAATGATGCTGATCCTGTCGGCCGGATTCCGCGAGATCGGGCCGGAAGGCCGCAAACTGGAAGACCGTGTCGTACATCTGATCAGGCGCTACAACATCCGGCTGATGGGGCCCAATTGCCTCGGCATTATCCGTCCTGACATCGGCCTGAACATCACCTTTGGCCACAATAACGCCCGCCCGGGCAACCTGGCGCTGGTCTCCCAGTCCGGGGCCATTTGCACCGCGATCCTCGACTGGGCAGAGAAAATAGGCATCGGGTTTTCCGCCGTTGTATCGACCGGCATTGCCGCTGACCTCAGTTTTGGAGATTACCTGGACTACCTCGTTACTGATCCGAACACGAAGGCTATCCTGCTGTATATCGAGGGAATCAAGGACGCGCGCAGGTTCATGAGCAGCCTTCGGGCCGCGGCCCGGATCAAGCCCGTGATCGTTATGAAAGTCGGCCGTCATGAGTCAGGCGCAGCGGCTTCCATGTCACATACCGGCGCGCTGGTGGGCAGTGATGAGACGTTCTCTGCCGCCCTGTCCCGTTCCGGTGTGTTACGGGTGGAAACCATAGGCCAGTTGTTCGCCGCGGCCAAGGCCCTTTCCACCGTCCGCTATCGCAAGCGCCACAGCGAGTCCGAGCGCCTGGTCATCATCACCAATGGCGGCGGCCCGGGCGTGCTGGCGGCCGATCGTGCAACCGACCAGGGCATCGAGCTGAGCACCATTTCGGAAGAGACCATGGAGGCGCTCAACGAAGTGCTGCCTGCCGTGTGGTCCCACAGCAACCCGGTGGATGTGATCGGTGATGCAACACCCGAGCGTTACCAGAAAGCGGTGGAGATCTGTCTTAAGGATCCGGGCATCGACGGGGCAATTGTCATTCTCACACCGCAGGCCATGACCGACCCCACCGCGGTGGCAGAAGCCGTCATCAAGGCCGCCCAGGACAGCGATAAGCCGGTGATGACCAGTTGGATGGGCGGCACCCAGGTAAGCGAGGCGCGCAAACTGCTGACCGAATCCCGTATCCCTGATTTCGGCACACTGGAAAATGCAGTCGATGCGTTTTCCTACCTGGCGCGTTACAACCGGAATCAACGCCTGCTGTTACAGACTCCTTCGCGCCTGTCCGGTGAGCAGGAGCCTCCCGACAGCATGGGAGCTCAACTGATCATCGAGGGCGTTCTGACCGAACAACGGAAAATCCTCACCGAGCCCGAATCCATGGCGGTGCTGAACGCCTTCCGGATACCGACCGTGCGCAACGCCGTGGCTCGTTCAGCGAACGAAGCACTGATCATCGCGGAATCGATCGGTTTCCCGATTGCGATGAAAGTCATGTCCACGGACATATCCCACAAGTCCGACGCTGGCGGCGTCCGGCTCAACATCAATTCCGCCAGTGAAGTCAGGGGTGCATACCGCCAGATGATCGACCAGGTGCTGCAAAATGTACCCGGTGCCGACATCGAAGGCGTGACCGTTGAGAAGATGTACCGAAGCTCCAATGGGCGTGAACTGATGATCGGCATTATCCGCGATCCCGTTTTCGGCCCGGTCATCAGTTTCGGAGGAGGCGGAACCGCCGTGGAAATCATGGGTGATTCCGCGATCTCGTTACCGCCGCTGAACCAACGGCTGGCCCTGGACCTGGTCGGTCGCACAAAAGTATCGAAACTGCTGGGTGAATTCCGGAACATGCCCGCAGCCGACACCGACAAACTGGTCGACGTGTTGCTGGCGGTATCGGGCATGGCCTGTGAATTGCCGTGGATCCAGGAAATGGACATCAATCCGCTGATCGTGGATGAAAACGGGATCGTGGCTGTTGATGCGCGGATTGTCGTGGACTACCCGAAACCATCCACCGACCCGTACAACCACCTCGCCATTCACCCCTACCCTGCACACCTGGTCAAACAGGTGCAATTGAACGACGGAACCGACATCGTGATTCGCCCGATCCGGCCGGAAGACGCCGAAATCGAGGCCGAATTCATCCGCGGCCTTTCGAAGGAGTCGAAATATTTCCGATTCATGAACTCCCTCCAGGAGTTGAGCCAGGAGATGCTGGTCCGCTTCACCCAGATCGATTACCACAACGAGATGGCGCTGATCGCGGTCCACCCGGTCGACAGCGGTGAGGAACAAATCGGCGTGGCCCGTTACACCACCAACCTGGACAAGAAAAGCTGTGAGTTCGCTCTGGTCGTGTCCGACCAGTGGCGGGGCCGGGGCATTGCGCACCACCTGATGACACGGTTGATGCAGATTGCCCGGGACCGGGACCTGGAGTGGATTGAGGGCCAGGTGCTGGGGAACAATGTGAGGATGCTGGCGCTGATGAAATCAATGAATTTCCAGATCACCAATGACGAGGAAGATCCCAGCGTCAAGGTGGCATCAGCCCGGCTGCACTCGATCAATCCCTGAACCAGGTGCCAGGGCCGTGCCACCCGGGCCGGTCCTGGTGTAATCTAGGCACACTTCCCATAGCCTGGATATCCATGATCATGCGCCGAGTCCTTTTTGCCTTCCTTTTGGTATGCATCTGTAATCCCGCGTGGGCCACGAAAATCATTTTGCCGGCTACCCAGGACAACACGCTTTATGAGAGCGGCAGCGGCCTGTTCAGTAATGGCAGCGGGCAGCACATGTTCGCAGGCGTGCCGAACGAACCGGTAAGACGACGTGCGGTGATTGCCTTCAAAAATATTGACGACGAGATCCCGGAAGACGCCACCATTACTTCGGCAAAACTGCATCTTCACCTTTCGCGGGAAACTTCCGACGCAACCATCATCAGGCTGTACAGGCTGACCTCCGACTGGGGCGAAGGCGCCTCTCAGGCGCAGCCGCCGGAGAATACCGGCACTAATGCGGAGCCCGGCGATGCCACCTGGATTCACACCAACTGGCCCAATTTCGAATGGACCAATGCGGGTGGCGATTACCAGGAGGAACCCAGTGCAGCGGAACTGGTAGACGGCGTCGGCAATTACACTTTCGGCTCTTCTGCCGAGATGACTGCAGACGTTCAGCTCTGGCTGGACAAGCCGGCACAGAATTACGGCTGGATCATTATCGCCGGGGAAAACTTTTTGACTGAGAAGCGTTTTGATACCCGGGAAAACGAAATCGAGAATTTCCGCCCGGTGCTGGAGGTCACCTATTCAAGAACCGGCACCGGATACGACTATTCGGGCCCCTGGTTCGATCCAAACCTCGATGGCGAGGGCTACCTGGTATTCCAGACACCTGAGGGCTGGCTCTTCTACTACTTCGGTTACAGCCCGGACCAGACTTTCCTCTGGCTGGTTTCGGAACTGGTCACGCTGGAAGACCTGGTTCCCGGCGTGTCCTTCGAACTGCCCATGCTGATTGGAGAACCCGGAACGTTTACTGCACCTGCACCGAGCACGGAGCTGAAAACCTACGGCACCCTGAGCGTCACTTTTGATACCTGTACCAGCGGGGAATTTGTCCTGGACGGTCTGTATGGCGTAAAAACTTCTGATGCGATCAAGATCATCGGAGTGGACGGCACAATTTGCGAGGATCCTGAGCCGTAAAGCATCGGGCCCTGCAGATTATGCTTTATTGGCGCGAGCGAAAATAAAACGCTCTCTCCCGGCAATATCTGTTAGACTCGCGCTCATTCTTCAGCCACACCGGTGGCTCGATCCTTTTATTCCAACCCCCTGACCGGTTTCTGTCAGCCCTGAAAGCTGGCGGCGGGGTGGTTGCGGAGATTATTCCAAATGTCATTCGAATCACTCGGCCTGAAGGCCGAACTCCTGCGCGCTGTTCGTGAGCAGGGTTATAACGAACCTACCGCCGTCCAAAAACAGGCCATCCCAATCATTCTTGATGGTCACGACATCATGGCCGGAGCCCAGACCGGCACCGGCAAAACGGCTGGATTTACTTTACCGCTGTTGCAGAAGCTTGGCGAAACAAGCCCTGCCGAAGGCCGCCGGCCGGTGCGTGCACTGGTGCTTACACCAACCCGTGAACTCGCAGCCCAGGTCGGTGACAGCGTGGAGACTTATGGTCGCCACCTGCCCTACCGATCCGCCGTGATCTTCGGTGGCGTGAAAATCAACCCGCAGATCAGCAAGCTGCGGCGGGGCGTCGATGTTCTGATCGCCACGCCCGGGCGCCTGCTGGATCACATGCAGAGAGGCACAGTCGATCTGTCACAGGTCGAGATGCTCGTGCTTGATGAAGCCGATCGCATGCTGGATATGGGCTTCATACACGACATCCGTCGCATCATGAAATGCCTGCCCGGCCGCGAGAACAGACAGAGCCTGTTATTTTCAGCCACGTTTTCAAAGGAAATCCGTCAGTTGGCGAGCCAATTCCTCAACCGCCCCGAGCGGGTGGAAGTCTCACCGCGAAACTCGACCGTGGACCTGATTGATCAACTGGTTTGCCCGGTCGACAAGCGACGCAAGCGGGAATTGCTCAGCCACATGATCGGCTCGGGTTACTGGAAGCAGGTCCTGGTTTTTACCCGGACCAAGCACGGCGCAAACCGCCTGGCGCGGCAACTGGAGATGGATGGCCTCAGCACCGCCGCCATTCACGGGAACAAGAGCCAGGCTGCGCGCACGCGGTCACTTTCCGAGTTCAAGAATGGCGATATCCGCGTGCTGGTAGCCACCGATATTGCTGCGCGGGGACTGGATATCGACCAATTACCCCACGTTGTGAATTACGAGCTGCCGAATGTGCCCGAAGATTACATTCATCGCATTGGACGCACCGGGCGGGCCGGCAATGAAGGCACGGCGGTCTCGCTGGTTTCCCCCGAAGAGATAAAAATGCTGAAGGACATAGAACGACTGATCAGGCGCGAAATCCCGCAGCAGGTATTGGAGGGCTATGAAGTGAGTGCCCAGGCCCGACCGGCGGACACACGCAGAAACAGACCGGGCGCTAAGCCGGCCGGGCGCCAGGCCAACCGGTCAAAGCGGGGCAAGCGTCCGGCAGCCAGGAAGGCAGGCGCGAAGTCCGGTTACAGTTCGCTAGCGGA
>JARFQZ010000264.1 GCA_029287515.1 Lysobacterales bacterium | reverse complement strand
GCTTATTTTTGATTTCATCATGACGTCTTTCCTGACATGCGGTAACGCTATGCGAGCGAACTACAAGGATGAATTCGCATCTGGAATTTTTCAGCTACAGGGTATTGTGCCAATGATCCGGCTTGCTACCCGGGCGACAGACTATGGGCAGGAAATCGGCAAGGAAACCTACGTCATCAGCGCCCGCTTCGCCAACGTCGGTGACCTGCGCGACCGTGCCCCGGTAAAAATTGGCGGGGTAACGGTCGGTATGGTTGAATCAATTGAGCTCGATCCTGTCACATTTGAAGCCATTGTGAAAATGAAGGTATCCACCCGGTTCGATGAGATCCCTTCAGACACGGGTGCATCGGTATTTACGTCGGGCGTCCTGGGTGACAGGTACATTGGCCTGGAGCCTGGAGGCGCGCCCGATATGCTCGTGGACGGCGATGAATTGTTCATTACACAATCAGCGCTTGTCCTCGAGCAGGTTATCGGTAAATATCTGTTCAACACCGGATCGGAAAAGGAAGAATGACGAAATACTTTTTATTGTTTGCCCTGATGCTGCCTGTTGCGCCGGGCGTGCTCGCCAATAGGGTCGATGATCGTGACCCGCTGACTATTATCGAGCAAACGCAGACCCACATCCTGGAGACGCTCGATGCGCGGCGGGCGGAATTCGAGGCGGAGCCGGAAAAGCTCCGGACCGTTGTGCGCGAGGATCTGCTGACCCTGCTTGACCTGGAGTATTCGGCCCGGCTGATCCTCGGTAAAGCCGGCCGTGGCGTGAGTGAAGAGCAACTCGACGCGTTCGCCGAGGCCATGAGCAATGTCCTGGTCAACCGTTATTCCGACGGCCTGCTGGAATTCAGGTCGGACCGGCAGGTCGAAGTGCTGCCCATGAAAGGCAAAAACACGGAAAAACTGACCCGCGTGCGAACCCGGATCAAGCTTGAGAACGGTGGATTTGCTCCGGTTGATTATGCGTTCCGCAAAACCGAACTTGGCTGGAAAGCTTTTGACGTAACGGTTGAGGGTATTTCCTATGTGATCACTTTCAGGAACCAGATTTCACCACGCGTCGCACAGGACGGGATCGACAAGATCACCGAAGAGATCATTGCGGGAACCTTCAAAATCAATGACTGAAGCCTGCACCATGGATCTGGGTGAAGACGGCTGTGCGCGGCTGGCCGGTGAATTGACTTTTGAGTCCGTGCCCGGGCTGTATGCGCATGCACAGAGTGCTCTTCCGGAAGCCATGAATTCCATCGACCTTTCGGGAGTTACTGCAGTGGACAGTGCGGGCCTGGCCCTGTTGCTCGAATGGCAGGCATCGAGAAAAAGCTCGTCCGCGGGGCTGACGTTCACCAACGCGCCGTCGAGCCTTCTGAGCCTTGCAAGCCTGACTGAGGCGACCGAATTGCTGAACATCAGCGGCAGGAATTCCGCAAATGGCTAGGAAAACGTGGGTTTACCTCGCTGCCATCCTGCTTCAGGCGTTGATCGTGGCAGGCTGCTCCAGCCAGCAGGTCACGATGACGGATCCCGAGCGCGACCCCTGGGAAGCCTATAACCGGAAAATCCACTCCTTCAACATGGCTTTCGACAACGCGATATTCAGGCCGGTGGCGAAAGGCTATGACGTCGTCATGCCGGACCCGCCACAGCGCGGCGTGCGGAATTTCTTTCGCAACCTGGCTTACCCGGTCACCGCCCTTAACCTGGTGCTGCAGGGCAAGTTCGAGGAGTCGCTGACCGCGACCGGCAGATTCCTGATGAATTCAACCGTCGGCGTGCTGGGGTTTTTCGATGTCGCGACGAAGCTGGAAATGCCCTATTACGAGGAAGATTTTGGTCAGACCCTGGCGGTCTGGGGCTGGAAAGACAGCCGTTACCTGGTGATGCCGATTTTCGGGCCTTACACGGCGCGTGACTTCATCGGCCGCGGCTTCTATGGTTATTTCCACCCCGTCAGCTTTGCCGTACGCGAGTACAACAACTACATCCCCCTGGTGGTGGACCTGATTTCATTGCGGGCGGAGTTGTTGCCTTTCCAGGAAGAACTCGACGCGGCGAATGACCCTTACGTGCTGGTCAGGGACGTCTGGTTGCAGAACCGTGAATTCAGAATTTATGACGGCGAGCCACCTGAACCGGATTACGACGCACTATTGGAAGAGTATTGACCTGCTGGGGTAAGCTGAACCCCGTGATGCTGTTGCACATCAAATCGCTGCGCACCTTACTGATGATCGCTGCACTGGGCGTGGTGGCTTCATGTGATTCTCCGGCGCCATCCACGGATACCGGCGATGACCGGTACAGCGTTTACCGCCACTCGATGGACGGTGCGCCCAGCAGCCTTGACCCGGCCCAGGCATCCAATATTTATGCAAACTTCCTGGCCGTAAATCTTTTTGACACGCTGTACCGTTACAAGTACCTGGCCCGGCCCTACCAGCTCGAACCCAATCTTGCGGAAGGGCTTCCCCAGGTATCCGCTGACGGCCTGATCTATACCATCCGGATCAAGCCCGGCGTTCATTTTATCGACGATCCATCTTTCCCGGGCGGCAAAGGCCGGGCCGTACGAGCCGGGGATTTCGTATATTCCATAAAGAGGCAATTCGATCCTGAAACACGGGCGCAGGGCGCGTGGCTGTGGCAGGGAAGGATTGTCGGCCTGGATGAGTGGAAGGAAAACGGTTCAGATTATGGCCGGGAGGTGCCGGGACTGAAAGCACTGGATGACCGCACTCTGCAAATCCAGTTGATTTCTCCCTTCCCGCAACTGACCCACACACTGGCACAGGGGTATTCCGCCATCGTGCCGCGCGAAGCCGTTGACCATTACGGCCCGGAATTCTCCATTAATCCCGTAGGGTCCGGTCCCTACAGGCTGCAGGTGTTCAACAGCGCAAGGGCGGTGCTGGTTCGCAATACCGGCTTCAGGCAGGAACCATTCAGTCCTGAAGCAGAGGGATTCGACCC